>NZ_JBAMMY010000233.1:0-1660 GCF_051233685.1 Desulfobacterium sp. N47 | reverse complement strand
CTAGATCGTGGGCTAAGAAGCTGATTGAAAGAGAAATATTACTAAAGGGAGGCTATATCCGGCCCTAACCCGGCGCTGAAGCGGATCGCCGAAAAAGCTGGCTCCCGCTTAGCTTTCCGTTATGCGCCGTATCCGGCTGATAATTGAGGTGCAGCGTTATGCTGAGTTTCACTGAGCGATTGAAGGAATTGATCTTTGATGTTGAAAGGACCGGCGGTAGTCCTGTACAGAAGTTATCTCCTTCGCCAGATTTGGTTCTGCAACTCAAAGGCTACGCTATAAAGCGATTACGAGAGGAGCCTGGTTCTCTGCCACGGAATGTAGAGTTCTTTCTGCTGGAAGAATTCAATGAGGGCTTTTTTGAAGAAGGTATCCGTGTTTCTTTAGTGCATCTTGGCGAGATGGGAATATCTGACCCCGAAGATGTTCTTACGATTCTTCGCACAGTGATAGACAAAAGGCTAAATGGTATTCTTCGGAAAAGTAGCAGTCAACAGCGTCCATATCACGATGACACAATTAGCATTGATGATGCGATTGTCCAAAGCGTAAACTACGTGTGGGATGAATATGGCTCTGAGCCTACTATCTTGTATAACTTTGCCAAAGAAAGATTTCTAATCCTTTGGGACTATCACAGAAATAAATGGCAAACGACTGGACTTGGAAGATTTCTGCTCGAACTCAAGCCTTTGCAAGCAGTACCTTTTCTTCTCACCATAGATTTGACATTTAACACCGGTGAACAAGACACACGACATATATCTGCTAATGCGTTGATATCCTTATTACAGACTGGAGATCGTTATGAACGTGTTGTCATCCCTCTGCATCGGGAAATGCTGAAGCGACTTGGTGTCATAAGAACTCTGTCTAGAAGGCACTGGGAGTACGAACTAACACCGCTTGGAAAGGTCGTTGTAGAGTCAGTAGTAGACGATAGCAATCCAATGAATGAAATCGTGGCAGCACTGGTGCAAAATGAGGAACAGGGGATTCAATTTGAGGGCTCCGAGAAGGAACTACGAGAATTGGAATCTCAGATAACATCAGAAGCAATAGAAAGCACGGGGCGTCGGTCTATAGAGAATGCTATTGACCTCTACCGGAAGGGCAGCTATGTAGATGCTGCCAGAGTCTTTTTTCCGTCTATTGAGTCTATATCTAGCCAGATGCTCTCAATAGCCGGAGAAGATGTAAGCAATCATAAGAAGTTTCCCGGTTTGGCTAGTAAGGTGGCTAGGCTTGAGGAACTGAAGTTGATACCTGCTGACCTCTCTAAAGGGATCGAAATCGCGGTCAGCCGCAATAAGGTATTGCACGGGGAATACGAGCCCTTGGAGCAGGAATATGCTTATCCCTTGTGCGTAGCTGCGATTATCTACTTGCGACGGATGCTCGTTGAATTTGCAAAGAGCAGAACCAAAGAGACACCGAGAGATAGTGGGTAATACGGCGCATAACAATCGGTTGCAGCCGACGTTGCGCCGCTGCGCTCCGCAACGCGGCTGAACCGCAACGTTATAAAACAAAAAATACATAATAAAGGAAAACCAAAATGTTCAAAACGTCTATATGCCCTCATTGTCATAAGATATTAAGCGTAAGTCTTGACCCACTTGCGCTGAAGGCGGATATCGTTTTATAACAAATCAATGAA
>NZ_JBAMMY010000232.1:0-8255 GCF_051233685.1 Desulfobacterium sp. N47 | reverse complement strand
ATCATCGCCAAGGCCGCGTTGGCTGATGATTTTAATGCCGTTTGCAACAAAAACCAGAAACTCTCCCGAAAATCTTTCGTGGACGCGCTGTTACGGATGGTCGCGTGAGTAAACCATGCATCATTTCGGTGAAACTTTAGTTCATAAGCTGATAAGCTGATAAGTTTATGAGCCGTGAGAGTGTGTTATGAAAAGTGTCTTATTAAGGAGTATGCTATGAATCTGAGTATGTTTTTTGCCGGAAAGAATGTGAATGGATCGAAGAATACAGGCCTGGCCAATAAAATGGAGCATGCCACGCTATGTGATACCAAATCCAAGGCTGGCTGGGTGTCCCCGGTCTATTCCCAGGCAAGGGACGTCAGGCTTGATCCCAACATCATGGTTATGAACCGTTGCATGACCATGTTCGAACAGTCCGGAAGTTGAGTCTTATAAGATTCTAAGAACCCGTATCCTGCGCCGAACCAAGGAACGGGGGGGAAGGTCCATAATGATCACCAGCGCCCTGTCCGGGGAGGGCAAGACAACCACGGCCATCAACCTGTCCCTGACATTCGCAAAAGGGTTCGAGCAGACAGTCATGCTGGTGGATTGCGATTTCCGGAAACAGTGCGTACATGAGGTCATGGGTTTTAATAGTGACCGCGGTCTTTTGGACCACCTTCTCGACGACATGCCGTTGTCTGATCTTATTGTCTGGCCGGGCATCGAGAAGCTGACGGTTATCTCGGGTGGAAAAACCATTCAGGAGAGCAGCGAGGTCATCGCATCGCCGAGAATGCGGGAGCTTGACTCTGAGATGAAGAACCGTTATCCGGAACGTTATGTGATTTTCGATGTTCCGCCACTCCTTGTTGGTACTGATGCTATGACCTTCGCACCGCTTGTTGACTGGATTATCATGGTTGTGCAGGCCGGCAAGACATCCATGGCCGAGGTCAACAAAGCTATGCAGATGCTGCCAAAAGAAAAAGTCCTTGGTCTGATTCTAAACCGCCAGACCGCTCAGGCCGAGGCCTATCCATATTAATGAAACCGAATATGCTCGCACACTCACCCAAACTGAACAGATTTATGATAATTGCTGTATTTGATGATAAAAAGTGAAATAAATATTTCAAAGCAGATATTTTTCTTTGCACGAAAGTATTCGTCGGACTGATTTTTCAGCTTTCATTTCAATTGCCCTTGAATCGCGCATATTTTTTAAAATTTCCTCAAAAGAGTATCCAATATTTGGTCCGGTATGGCATATGAGCGCCATATCTATCCCGGCATAAAGAATTTGCTTTATGACAGTTTTAATATCGAAATTATTCCTTATGGCTCCCATGTCAAGATCATCTGTCATTACTATGCCTTCATATCCCATATGATCGCGTAAAAGATTTCCTGCAATTTTTTCAGAAAGGCTTGCCGGCCATTTTTCGTCGATTTTTTTATAAAGTATATGGGAAAGCATTATTCCTGAAACGTTATGCCTTATTGCGGAATAAAAAGGGATAAGATCAAAAGATTCCAGATCACAAAGTTTAGCATCAAGTATAGGCAGTTCAAAATGGGAATCCGGAACGGTTCTTCCTATTCCCGGAAAATGTTTGGCTACTGCCATCAATTTTTTTGCCTGCATGTTCTCTATAACTGCAACACCCATCTTTGAAACCCAGTTTGGATCACAACCAAAAGACCTGCCTGCCATAACGCTGTTAATCCCTTCCGGTGCAACATCTATCACAGGAGCCATGTCCATGTTTATTCCAATCCCGAGCAATTCCTTTGCAGTAGTTTGTGCAAATATTACAGCATCATTTTCACTTTTCATCTCAGGATTTCCCGGAAACCGTGTAAAAGAAGGTTCCTTTAACCTTGCAACCTGACCGCCTTCCTGGTCAATCGAGATAATCAGGGGAGGCTGATTGCATGATCTTGCGTAAGCCTGAGCTGACCCGCAAAGATTTTTTATCTGTTCGGGAGTTTCGATATTTGCCGAAAAAAGGATCAAGCCCCCAACTTTCACAGTATCTATAAGAAACATCAGCTCACCGGTTAATTCCTTACCATCAAATCCTGCCATAAGTCGCTGACCCGCTATCTGTTCAATAGAAAAATCGGAAATATTCATTATCTGTTCCTGCACAATAATTAAGTATTCATAGTAAAATATTAGATATTTACACATGATAGAATCGTAAAAATCCATCATGCCTCATCCTTCAAGCTATCAAGTTACTTAAAACCGATTGCAGATGACTTAAATCATGCCGTAAAAAAAATCAACTTAATCTCCTATTTAATACAAAATATCAGAATCATTTCCAATAATTCACAATTCCCCGAAAAATATTATCTTTTATGCTTGACATGATTTTTTATCTTGACTATAGAATTTGCGCCGGACGGCATTAGACCAAAGTGTAAAAAAGCCGCTATAATAAAAATAACTTTCCCGGCATATAAATAGATTGGGCGTGATTCTTGAATATGAAACTTGAAGAAATCCTGGAACAAAAGAAAAAAGTCATTGTTGATAAATGGTTTGATATCGTTGTAGATACCTATCCTTCCGATACTTCCAGGTTTCTAAAAAGCCAGAAAAATCCATTCTCAAATCCGGTAGGAAACACAACTCAAAAGAGCCTTGCCGTTTTGATGGATGAGCTGCTTGGCAAAATGGATCTTGATACAATAAATTCATTTCTTGATCCTATAATAAGGATAAGAGCTATACAGGATTTCACCCCGTCCAGGGCGGTTTCTTTTTTATTTTCTCTTAAAGAGATAATAAGAGACCAGTTAAAAGATAAAGATATTAATGATACTATATTAACAGCATTAACACAGTTTGACAGAAAAATTGATTTGATCGCAATGGCAGGTTTTGACATATATATGAAATGCAGAGAAAAAATATATGATATAAAAGCAAATGAAGAAAAAAACAGAACCTTCAAAGCGTTTAAAAGGGCCGGTCTAATTAAAGAGATTCCGGACAATAATACGGAGTCTCGGTTGGTTTAACAATGTTTAAAAATTAAAGCTTGAGGTGGCTTCGTTTGAGTGAAAGCTATCTTAAGCCATGGAGCGAGGTAATGTTAAATGATTAAGTGCATGTTCTCACTCACAGTGGTAATTGTTTTATCGTTGCTTGCCTTTGTCGGGGCTGAGACGGCAGGTTTCAAAGCACAATTTCTGTTTGGAGTTGTAATCCCATATACAGCCCTTCTTGTATTTGTGATAGGAGCGATAAATCGTGTAATCGGGTGGGCACGCTCTCCGGTGCCTTTTGCAATTCCAACTACTGCCGGACAGCAGAAATCCTTGCCATGGATAAAACCTGCCAATCTGGACAATCCCACCACTACCGGAGGAGTTTTCGGCAGGATGTTTCTGGAGGTTTTTCTTTTCCGATCCTTATTCAGGAATACAAAAACCCAGCTAAGCGAAGGTCCGAAAATTTCCTTTAATCTGGAGATTTTTCTCTGGCTTGCTGCTCTTGCTTTCCATGCATCCTTCTTTGCGGTTTTGGCAAGGCATTTAAGGCTTTTCACCGAGCCTGTCCCGTTTGCCATACGGATGCTTGAAAAAGTAGACGGAATGATGCAGGTCGGCGTGCCTGGAATTATGTTGTCTGGTTTTGTTCTTCTTGCAGCTGTTTCTTATCTGCTAATAAGAAGAATTATTATTCCTCAGGTAAAATATATCTCACTTATTCAGGATTATTTTCCGCTTTTTTTAATTATAGGAATAGCCGCAAGCGGAATATTGATGAGACATATTTTTAAGATTGATGTCATAGGGGCAAAGCAGCTTGCAATGGGCCTTGTTACATTTCATCCGGTAATTCCGGAGGGCATAGGCGGTATCTTTTATGTGCATATCTTTTTTGTAAGCGTATTGCTTGCCTATTTCCCTTTCAGCAAGCTTATGCATATGGGTGGTATATTTATGAGTCCTACAAGAAATCTGCCGGGCAACACCCGGGCGGTCAGGCATGTCAATCCATGGAATTATCCTGTTCATATCCATACATATGAGGAGTATGAGGATGAGTTCAGGGAAAAAATGATAGATGCCGGACTGCCGGTTGAAAAGGAGTAACAGATGTCAGACCTTCCAAAAAACAATAATGAGCTGATAGAAAAAATAGATTACAATCCTCCCCAAAAAGGATGGATGGATACCCCTGTCGAAATCAGAAAGGGCATGTACTGTTATGCCTCAAACCCAAAAAGCGTGGAATATATAGGCCTTCCAAATGCACGTGCCTGGAATCCGCTTGATGATGACTGGAAACTTCCGGAAAACTGGAAAGAGATAGTACATAATGCTTTTAAAGAGCGGTTAGACAGATTTCGTTCTTTTAAAGTGTTTATGGATATATGTGTAAGATGCGGAGCTTGTGCGGATAAATGCCATTTTTTCATAGGAACCGGCGATCCGAAAAATATGCCTGTTTTAAGAGCCGAGCTTCTCCGTTCGGTTTACCGTAATGATTTTACCACAGCAGGGAAAATTTTCGGTAAGGTTGCAGGAGCACGTGAAATGACTTTGGATGTGCTGAAGGAATGGTGGTATTATTTCTTTCAATGCACTGAATGCAGGCGTTGTTCCGTATTTTGTCCTTACGGTATTGATACAGCCGAGATAACTATTATGGCCAGGGAAATATTTAATCTGCTTGGGCTTAATATCGACTGGATTGCAACTCCTGTTGCAAATTGCTACCGGACAGGAAACCATCTTGGAATACAACCGCATGCATACAAAGAAATGATTGAATTCTTTGTGGATGATATAGAAGAGAAAACAGGTGTGGTGGTAGAGCCTTCGTTCAATAAGAAGGGAGCCGATATATTGTTCATTACTCCATCAGGGGATGTTTTTGCCGATCCGGGCACTTATACCGCAATGGGCTATCTGATGCTGTTTCATTACTTAAAGGAGCAGGGACTCAATATTACCTGGAGCACCTATGCTTCCGAAGGTGGAAATTTCGGATTTTTCACCTCTCATGAAATGATGAAGCGCCTTAATTCAAAAATGTATGCCGAAGCAAAACGACTTGGGGTTAAATGGATACTTGGTGGTGAGTGCGGTCATATGTGGCGTGTTATAACTCAGTACATGGATACAATGAACGGGCCTGCGGATTTTCTTGAAAATCCGGTTTCTCCCATTACCGGAACAAAGTTTGAAAACGCTAATTCAACGAAAATGGTTCATATTTCAGAATTTACGGCTGATCTTATATATCATGGAAAACTGAAACTCGATAAAAGCCGTAATGATAACCTCAAAGTAACTTATCATGATTCCTGCAACCCGGCCAGAGGCATGGGGATGTTTGATGAGCCAAGGTATGTTATAAAAAATACCTGCAATAATTTTTATGAAATGCCGAGTAATACCATCAGGGAGCAGACTTTCTGCTGCGGCAGCGGTTCCGGTCTTAACGCAGGTGAAGATATGGAATTAAGGATGTGCGGGGGCCTGCCGAGGGCTAATGCAGTAAAGTACGTTCACGATAAATTCGGTGTAAATATGCTGGCCTGTATCTGCGCAATTGACAGGGCTGTCTTTCCGGCTCTCATGGAATACTGGGTGCCTGAAGTTAATGTTACAGGTCTTACCGAGTTGGTTGCAAATGCTTTGATAATGCCTGGTGAGAAAGAAAGAACTGTCAACCTGCGCGATGAACCGCTTCCAGGAATGGAGGAGTAAAATGTCTGATAACCATCATGATAAAGAAGAAAAAAAGATGTATAACAAAGGTGAAGTGATAACCGGTATTGTTATATTTTTAGTTATTTTTGCTTTTCCCTTCTGGTATAACATGGGAAAGGCAGCCCCGGTTCCTCAACCCGAACTTACCGAGAAGGCCAAGGCTGCAAAAGAATGCATAGAGCCAAAAGCATTTATGAAAACCGAGCATATGCAGATTTTAAACAGTTGGAGAAATTCGGTTGTAAGGGATAAAAACAGACTTTATATTAACAGCAGTGACAAGGAATTTGATATGAGTTTATCCAACGGTTGTTTGGAATGCCATTCAAATAAGGCAGAGTTTTGTGATAAGTGTCACACCTATGCATCGGTAACTCCTTACTGCTATGATTGCCATATTGATAATCCGAAGGAGAAATAGTGATGGAAAACAGCAGAAGAAATTTCTTAAAGATAGCTGGAATTTCAGCACTGGGCCTGAGTGCAACCCCTGTTTTGGATGCTTTTGCGTTAGATATAAGCATGTTGGATATGAAGATTAATGCCGCTCCGGGAAAAGATGCTATAACTGCCAAAAGATGGGGAATGGTTATTGATACCAGGAAGTTTGAATCGGAAGAAGATCTCAAACCAATGATTGAGGCCTGCCATAAAATTCATAATGTTCCTGTACTTGAAAATAAACGCCATGAAATTAAATGGATATGGGAAGAAGAATTCAAACATGCGTTTCCTGATCTTGAGCATGAATATGTGAATGAGCGCATAGAACATTTGCCTTTTCTGGTCCTTTGTAACCAGTGCAAGGATGCACCATGCGTCAGAGCCTGCCCGACAAAAGCGACTTTTAAACAGGCTGACGGTATTGTAGCAATGGATTTTCACAGGTGCATCGGTTGCCGGTTTTGCATGGCGGCATGCCCTTATGGATCAAGAAGCTTTAATTTCAGAGATCCCCGCCCCTTTGTTAAAGAGATAAATAAAAAATTCCCGACAAGAGCAAGAGGTGTTGTTGAAAAGTGCAATTTTTGCGCTGAACGGCTTGCTGTTGGATTACAGCCTGCCTGTGTTGAAGCATCCAAGGGCGCTCTTGTTTTTGGAGATCTTGATAATCCGGAATCTGAAGTCAGAAAGTTATTGAAAACTAACTATACAATTCGACGCAAAGTGGCCCTCGGTACCGAGCCCTCTGTTTATTACATCGTATGAGGTGGTTATGCTTGAATTAGCACTTAAAGGAAGCAAAAGATATTATGGATGGATTGCATGTCTGCTTGCCGTTATCGGTGTTGGAATAGGCTGTTATTTATGGCAGCTTAGTTACGGCCTCGGTCTTACCGGAATGAGCAGAGATGTATCATGGGGATTTTATATTGCCCAGTTTACATTTCTTGTCGGTGTTGCCGCATCAGCCGTTATGCTGGTATTGCCCTATTATCTTCATCATTATAAAGCCTTTGGAAGGATAACAATTCTTGGGGAATTTCTGGCTGTGGCATCAGTAACCATGTGTCTGCTATTTATCATTGCGGATCTTGGGCAGCCCATGCGCGCTTTAAATGTAATTTTATATCCTACTCCGAATTCCATACTTTTCTGGGATATGATAGTATTAAACGGGTATCTGTTCTTAAATATAATAATAGGCTGGCAGGTTCTTCAGGCCGAGAGAAATTCCGTTGCTCCACCCAAATGGGTTAAACCGCTTATCTATCTTTCAGTGCCCTGGGCGGTCAGTATTCATACCGTAACGGCATTTTTGTACTGCGGTCTTCCCGGAAGAGGGTTCTGGCTTACTGCAATACTTGCTCCCCGGTTTCTTGCTTCAGCGTTTGCCGCAGGCCCTGCGTTTTTAATTCTTCTTTGCCTTCTTGTAAGAAAACTCACAAAGTTTGATCCGGGTAAGGAGCAGATTCAGACTCTTGCTAAAATTGTAACCTACGGTATTTTATTAAACGTCTTTTTCTTGCTCTGTGAGGTTTTTGTCGTATTCTACAGTAAAATCCCCGATCATATGGCTCATATGATATACCTGTATAAAGGTTTGCACGGTCATGCCGCCCTTGTGCCATGGATGTGGGCATCTATAGTTTTGATGGTTATTTCCATCATCCTTCTTGTAAATCCTTTTACAAGACAGAAAGAAGGAATACTTCTGATAGCATGTATCTGTGTATTTTGCGGGACATGGATAGATAAGGGGCTTGGCATGATCTCCGGAGGTTTTGTACCTTCTCCGCTGCATCATGTTACTGAATATATTCCTACAAAACCTGAAATAGCCATTACATTAGGAGTGTATGCTGTAGGGTTTTTAGTATTAACACTGCTGTTTAAAATAGCTACAACAGTTAAAGAAGAAGCGGAAGGCCTTTAGAGTTTTTCCGTTAAGGAGTTGTCACAAAATAACCTTTACATTTAAAACGTACATGCTATACTGCATGCATGGAAATAAGGTTGATAAAAAAACGCTTCGAAATGCTTGCGCCAATACTTGACGAGAAAACACTCAGACTTTTTGTCGCTAC
>NZ_JBAMMY010000228.1:0-1767 GCF_051233685.1 Desulfobacterium sp. N47 | reverse complement strand
ACATTTTTCATTTATCCGGCAATAGCGGACCTTTTGAAAAGGACTTTGTAAGAAAAAAGAACTTAAACCCGGAGAAAATATCAGAGACCTTTGGTAGCTTAATTTTTATGAAAATCAGTCTTGACATGGGGTCCACTATACGATGCTGTTTTTTTAGCGCTATAAACGGCCCATGGATCACATGTCTTGGGAGTCGCCACGGCATCCAGGTAACAGTCTTCGCAGAGGGTTTGTCCCGAATGTTTATAGCTGTCATCGGTGGAGATTTCAGTCGCACATTTTTCACATTTCATCTTTGTTTGCCTCCGTAACAGTAACCATCATATTAAGCAGTTCCTACACCGGTTCCTTAATTATTATGGTATCTCCTGAATAGCCTGCATTCCGATAACCCCAAACCCCGGCTATTAATGCAGCAATTCCTCCAACAATTAAAGTCCATCTAACACCAAACACTTCACCTACCCAACCAATTAGAGGCCCCCCAATTGCAGTTGAACCCAAAAATGCCATTGACCAAAGAGCCATAACTCTTCCGCGCATTTTAGAATCCGTATTTATCTGAAGAATACTTGAAGTGAGATTTACAAAAGCCATTGAAAAAATGCCGACAAATATAAAGGCAATTGTCGCCCATAGTAAAGTAGAAGTAAAAGCTGAAATTAAAACTGTTGTTCCAAATAATAGTGCAGTGTAACCCATTCTTTTTTGTGAAGTAACTGAACTTGAAGCATTTGCAACTCCTCCGATTAGCATTCCTATACCCAGACTAACATTAATAATTGAATAAACTCCTGCATCTCCATTAAGGATAAATTTAGCGAATAAAGGCATACTTACCTGCCACTCAAATGTAATTGTGCCAATTATAGCCATCATAACCAATGTATTAAATAAAACCGGAGTTGATCTGACATATTTTAAACCTTCTTTGATCTGGCCTTTAGCAGCAGCATCAACAGGAGGAGCACTATGAAGTTCACTTTTCCTTATCATAGACAAACCGATTAAAACTGCAATGTAAGATGCAGCATTAATGACAAAGCATTCCCCGATACCTATGGTCGCGACAATTATTCCGGCTATTGCAGGACCGATTATTCTTGCTGAACTGATTAAAATTGTCCATAAGCTAACAGCATTTTTAATTTTTTCACTTCCAACCATTTCAAAAATAAATGTTGATCTTGCGGGATTATCAATACTGTTAATAAGCCCAAGACAAAGCGCAAAAACAAATACCATCCAAAGTTGAACATTTCCCGTTAAAACCAATAATCCTAATATTAATGCTAAAATTCCTGATAGTGTTTGAGTTATATAAAGGAGTTTTAATTTTGAATATCTATCTGCAAGAAGACCTCCCCATGAAGTAAGAAGCAGCATTGGTAAAAATTGAAATGCTGGAATAAATCCAAGCATTAATGCAGAATTTGATAATTTTAAAACTAACCAAACCTGCGCAAGATACTGTAAAAATGTTCCGGAAACAGAAACAATCTGGCCCAAATAATATATTCTGTAGTTTCTGATTTTTAAAGAGGAAAAGGTTTTGTTCAGATATTGTTTCATATTGATTTTGCCCATGGACTTATTTGATAAAACATAACTATTTGATGCTTTGAGTCAGTAGTGTCCGGTTAAGTTTTTGCATGTTATATGGGATAAAAAAATTATAAAAATGTTTATTTTTTGCTTGACAAAGCAGATAAAAAATTTTTGTCGCCTTGTTATAAATTATAATTATAACAAGGAGTTAAGACAAAA
>NZ_JBAMMY010000226.1:0-13426 GCF_051233685.1 Desulfobacterium sp. N47 | reverse complement strand
TAATACTTTATGATACATTTTCAAATTGTTTCTGTTGAAACAGGCGAGAGGATTGTCTAATATAATTACTGCATCAACCAAATCCCCGATCTGTTCTTTAAAAATCTTATTGATTCGATTTATATAAAATGATAGCAAAATATTAAGATTTATGTTCATTTCACAAGTTGTTTGAAATTTAATATTTTTCTGGAATAAGTAATCCATAAACAGAACCGACGAAGCCAACACAGCCAGAATTTGAATGCGACCTGGTAAAAAGGATTTAACATGACCGGATATAATAAAGCCCCGCTCTTCAGGTAATTGAAGTATGGGGCTTTTTTTGTTGGGGATGCGAGTGAATCAAAAATAGAATATAATTGGGACGACTCAGTAAAAGCTTCATATGCAAGGCACGCGAATCTTGAGGAAATGAGCGATAAGGGAATTATCGGTTTGGACGACAAGAACTTTAATTCCTTCAAATCAAAAATCAGAACTAATCTGCTGAATAAATTCGGACCATATGCCTTAAAAGATATCGAAATTGCACCGATCGGACAAAGACCGGGGGTAAAATACGGGATTTTGATGGATAAGGGTAAGATGGAGATTGTGTATTGAAATGAACATGTGTTTAGAAGAAGGAGGCTGTTATGGCTGAACAATTATCTGCTGAGATTATTGCAACCAAAATACATTTAATCCGCGGAGAAAAGGTGATTTTAGATAAAGACTTAGCTGAACTATATGGCGTATCGACGAGCATACTGAACAAAGCTGTCAGCCGCAATATAGATCGGTTCCCTTCGGATTTTATGTTTGCACTTACAAAAGACGAATTTTCGAACTTGAAGTTCCATTTTGGAATATCAAGCTGGGGTGGTACGCGCAAACTTCCGAGAGCATTCACTGAACAGGGCGTTGCAATGTTGTCGGGTGTTCTAAAAAGTAAGAGAGCTGTGGTGGTAAATATAGAGATCATGCGGGCGTTTGTTCAATTGCGGAACTTGGTGTCATCGCATAAACAGCTTGCGGGAAAATTGTCCGAGCTGGAACAGAAATTAGAAGGACATGACGAGCAGATTCAAATTATTTTTCAGGCAATTAAAGAACTGATGACTACTACGGAAAAACCTAAGCGTAAAATTGGTTTTACCATAAAAGAGAAACAACGGGCTTATAGTAAGGGCAATCAATGACTTAAGCCCTCTGCGGACTCTGTGAGAGATTCAGAAATTACCGTAAAAGAAAAGATTAGTGAATATGGCAAGAAACGGCAATGTTGCGGTAGTTGAAAAGAAAATAAGCTTTTTGTAATTTAACATAAGTTCCGTAAGTTCGGTATTAAACGGAAAACCGGGAAAAGTATGTTTGCGGATAAAATTTTATCGGAGGAAGATTATGGATGAAACCGTTTTAAAAATAGCTATGGGAGGTCTGCTTCATGATATAGGAAAGTTCATGCAACGGGCAGAACTTGAAAAAGAATTTGTCGAAATCAAAAACAATTATGACGGTTTTTGTCCCATTTTAGATGGGGGACGACATGGCTACCTGCATGCTGCTCATACCGCTTATTTTATTGAAGAATTAATACCCGAAAATATCATTGATAAAACCAACAAAGCAGAATTATATAACGCTGCCCGCCATCATAAAAATCCTTCCGGTGATATTTATCGCGAGGCAGACCATCTTTCAGCAGGTATGGAGAGATATGAAGACGAAAAGGACTCAGATAACTACAAGAAGGTTCGTCTCCATTCAATTTTCGATGCGGTTGAACTCCAATATGCTCTCCATGACAAAGAAAACCGATTAAACAGCAGATGGCGATATAGTCTGACAGAACTTTCCTCAAATAATACTAAAGAGTTGTACCCTGTCATGATTGACGATAAAGGCAAAGTGGTTGATGACGGTTTTTCATATAAAAATCTATGGAATAATTTTAATAAAGAACTATCGATAATAAATCGTCATACCGATAAGACATCCTATTTTAATGATCTTTATTGGCTTCTTGAAAAATATACCTGGTGCATTCCAAGCGCTACCAATGCGTTTCCTGATATTCCGCTTTTTGATCACCTCAAAACGACTTCTGCCATAGCTTCATGCTTTTATTTTACAAACCAGGAAAATATCAAAGAAAAGCCCGATTTCATTCTTTATGTAGGTGATCTTTCAGGCATCCAGGAGTATATTTTCAGAATCAGTAGCTCCCAGGGAATAGGCGGCATTTCAAAACGATTAAGAGGCAGGTCATTTTATATTGCCATGCTGACTGAGATATTCTCACGTTATGCCATTAATACCCTAAACTTGACGGTAGCAAATGTAAACTTTTGTGGCGGCGGCAATTTTGAGATTCTTTTGCCGAATACCCAGACTGTAGTCGACTTTCTCTGCCAATTGACAAAGGAAATAAATGAATGGCTTGTTAAAGAATTTCATGGCTCGCTTGGATATGTGGATGCAAGCGTGGAAATGACCATGGAAGAATTGCGGGACAAGTATGGTGAAAAAAAAGATACTCTTTCAGACAAATTACAAGGGGCAAAACTAAAAAAAAGCCACACACACCTTGATGAGGATTCATTTTGGGTTGATAGAATGAAGTTTGCGGAAAAAATATCTGTATGCCCATCCTGTAATCTTAAATTAATTAAGGACAATGAAACAATTTGTGGACTATGCCAGCAGGACAAGGATGTTGGATCATGTTTACCAAAAACTGAATATCTTGCATTTTCGCAATCAGAAATACGCAAACAAGAGAGTTGCAAAACCATAACCTTCGGCAAATTTGGCACTGTAATTTTGCTGGGTGAAAATTCAGATCCGTTGGTGTTGCCTGAAACCTCGCAGGCCATGTATGCGCTTTCAGAACATGAAACCGGGGTTATTGGCCGTTATTTTATTGCTCAAACACTTCCTACTGCAAAAGATCAGATCGGGCCACTTGAAACAGAAAAAGACGAAAGCAACGAAGGAATAGTATTTCGCGGCCGGACCCTTTCATTTTCAACACTAGCGGATTTGGCGGAAGGTGACAAACGCATTGGAATACTCAAAATGGACGTGGACAATCTCGGCCTGATCTTCTCCCTGGGTCTGGATATGCCCCCAACAAAAAAAGAAAAAGGCCAAAACCTTCGATCCATTTCCCGCTTGTCAAGCCTTAGCCGCCAGTTGTCATTCTTCTTCACCACCCATATTGATGAGCTTTGCTGCCAGATTTTTGAAAAATGGCAAAATGACGAAAAGAACAAATGGCCATATAAGAAGAGTATTTCTAGTATTTTTTACCTAATTTTTGCAGGTGGTGATGACCTTGTTATTGTAGGCCCTTGGGACAGGATCATTGAACTTGCCCGAAAAGTACGAAAAGTGTTCAAAGATTTTACCTGTCATAATCCCAATATAACTCTGTCAGCAGGAATTTATATCTGCAAACCCAAATTCCCAATCAGCATTGCAGCGGAAAAAGCGGAAGAAGCTCTTAAACAATCAAAGGATAAGGGGAGAAATCGGATAACTATTATGAAGGAAACCTTTGTCTGGGACAAAGAAGACGAAAGAAGCAGAATCTATCAGAAAGAGCTGATCAAGGACAAAATCTATCCGGGGATCCTATTTGATGAGGCTGAAATTCATAGCGAAAACATTTATCTAACCGGAAAATCAAAAAAACTAAATATAAAAACATTAACCTTTGAAGAGTTGTCAGCATTTGCCGAGCAGCTTCAGGCATTTTATGAAGACGATAGTATATCCAGACATTTTATTTTCAAGCTTTTGAAAGCAAGGAATGAGTTTTTTACGATGGAATATAATGATGTCAAACATGCTTTTGTGGAAAATCATAATCACATGTTCTTGCCGCATCTATTGTATAACATCGAAAGAAATACCTCAGGCGATGCGAAAAGAGAATTGAAAGAAAGGCTTGTAACAACGGCTGAAGCCCAAACATATATAAGACAGGCTTATTATCCTTGTAAATCTGTTTTGATGAAAACTAAAAAGTAAGCGAAAGGCAATAACTATGGATGAAATAATTCAAGCGATTAAAGCAAAAACCAGTTTTAAGGAAGTATCGATTACTGCTTTTGCACCGTCAGATCAGTGGTCAGACCAGATAGCCAAAAAGCTTGGTGACAAAATGAAAACAACCCAGCTCAGGAAATTTTTTACTTCCATAAAGTTAATGGAACAAAAGACAAAGGGAAAAGATAAGACTGAAATTTTTAATGATACTTCCCTGTATATGCTCTTGCCTTATCTTGCCTATGCACAAGCAAGAAAGCTGGTAACTCTAGAATTCTATAAGCTGGTGAAAGTAATTATTGGCGATGGGACAAATGGAAAAATTAAGACCGTAGAAGACTTTCAACGGTTTGTCGAATTTATGACCGCGATTGTTGCATATCATAAACAATATAGCAAATAACAATAGGGGACAATGCAATGTCAGATGAAAAAGAAACCAAACCGGAATTCGAATTTATCGGCAAATATATTATTACAGCAGACATAAAGTTAAAAACCGGCCTTCACATTGGAGGCACTGAAGAAGGTTTTGATATCGGCGGGATTGATAATCCGGTTATTAAGGATAAGGTGACTGGTTTGCCATATATTCCTGGATCATCTTTAAAAGGAAAGCTCAGAAGTCTTATAGAATGGGCGCATGATAAAGTTGATATTAAAAAAAATAATAAAACACAAGAATGGGAAGGGAATCTCTGCACCAAACCAAATGAACCTATTGGCGTTGTTTTTGGCGTGCCGGCAGAAAATCATAAAGATGACCTTCCCGGCCCCACACGACTTGCCGTGAGAGATGCGTATCCTGATGAGATTCAAATTAAAAAATGGCAAGACGCCATGGGAGAAAAAATTTACACTGAGGCGAAGACCGAAAACGCAATTGACAGGCTGACGTCTGCTGCTAATCCAAGAAGCATGGAGCGTGTTCCGGCGGAGTCTGTTTTCAAGGCGGAGTTTGTCTATGATGTATATAAAAAGGAAGATGTAACAAACCTGAAACTTCTATTTGAAGGCATGATGCTTCTTGAAGATTCCTATTTGGGTGGCGGCGGTACCCGTGGCTCTGGAAAGATTGAATTCGCAAATATTCAGATAACCGCCAGAGACAAAAGCTATTATCTTGGCAGTGGGCAAGTGGCTTTAACTGTCAATCAAAATCAAAATGGAAAAAATAAGCCAAAGGATATTTTTGACAATTTTGGCAGCGTCTTTCCAGAGCTCAAATAGAGGATAAACCATGAAAGACTACATCATACATCTTGCTCCTCGCTCAAGCTACGAGATTGCGATGCACTCGGATACGCTGTTTGGCGCTATCTGCTGGGGAATACGAATGCTTTTTGGTGAAAAAAGGCTCGTTGAAATTCTGGAAGAGTACAAAAAAAGCCCGCCTTTTTTGCTGTCTTCTGCTTTCCCCTGCAAATTTGATGGTAAAGAATACCAATATTTTTTGCCCAAACCTGTTTTGAAGCCTCTTGCCATCAATGACCTGGATATCTTCACTATAGAGGCGGACGTAAAAAAAGAAACCTACCATTCAAATAAAATTAATACGATTTGGGCTGCCAATGAACATAAAAAATTTAAAAAAATCAAATTCGTTGGGATTGTAAATTTCAAGACCTGTTTGAAACAGCCTGATGAAGCCGTTCTGTTTAGAGATTACCTTGAAAGGCATCTTTCAGAACCCAGCCGCTACTGCAAAACTGAAACAACTCAAAAAAACAGTTTGGACAGGCTGTTCCATTCAACAACAGGTGCGGGCAATACATTTTATGTGCCGGAAATCGCTTACAGGGAAAAATATGGGCTATATTTTCTCCTGAAAACCAAAAACATCGATGAATACATCAAACCTGTTTTGCTTTTTCTGGAAGATTCCGGCATAGGCCCTAACGCCCGGACAGGTAAAAACTGGTTCAAGGCTGAAATCTCTGAAAAAACGCTGTTTGATGGGAAGAATAGTCAGGCAGGTGATTCTTTTATAACCCTGTCCCGCTATATCAAGAATGAACCCATCAATAAAGAAGCTTCGTTTTATCAGATTGCCTCTGTCAGGTCGAAGGTTGAATCACGGCTTGAATTCGCTGGCGAAGATGTCTGGAAACACAGGGTATCATATTTTACCGCAGGTTCAGTGATTAACCCTGAAAATAAAGCGGATCATTATGGCAGCCTTGTCCCTGTCAAATCCATTGGTGGAAAAACCATTTATCAATATGGCTATGCCTACCCTGTTTGGATAAACCATGGAGGGAAAAATGAACTATAAATTGAAAGTGCTATCGCCATTACATATCGGGTGTGGTGAAGCATACAATGGATTGAACTATCTGATAGATCCCAGAAAAAAACCACCTCAGCTAAGTATATTAAATGAAGAGTTGATTTTTGAAATGCTTAAAGATGGGCAGATTAAAAGTTTTGTCACATGGCTTGAAAATGAAAGATTCCCCAATCTGTTTTATTTTTTTAAAAATGTCCTTAAAGACAACAATTTTTCCTTACAGAATCATTTGCGACAAAAGGCAATATACACAATTCCGAATTATGCCGGGCAAGAGAAATTAAGAGAAATCAATTCCTTTATGAAGCAAATGAATCATCCGTATATTCCCGGCACTGAAATCAAGGGAGTAATACGAACGGCTGTGCTTTATTGTGCCCTACTTGACCAAAAAAAATTGAACGAGAGGCTTTTAAAATCTCTTAAAGGCTTTGGTATTAAATATAAGGTTGAGATTGATCTTGTAAAAAACGAAAGAGAGCTTAACAAGAAAAACCCAAAAAACAGCAGAGAGTCACTCAGAGATATTAAAAAGAAACTTGAAGATAAAATGGGCGATATTACAAAAGAGCTTCAAAAAAGTGCTTTAAATGCAAATGCAAAAGAAGACGCTAAATACGATGTTATGAAATATTTACAGGCTGGCGATAGCGAGCTGTTGGATGCAAGGGAATATCTGTCGGTCAGTTATGTAAAACCTTTTAATATTTCAAGGGATCCTTCTGTTTTTTATGAATATATAAAACCAGATAAAGAAATAAGTTTATCCATGCTTTCATTGGAAAACTCAAAGTCCTTAAAAATTGAACAAATGGGATTTGACAATAATCAAAAGGATATTGTTTCCAATATTGATAAAATTCTCAGCTATTGTTTCCGTTTTTCAAACGACTTACTTGATGAGGAGGTTTCATTTTTTTCGGTACATGGAAAACAGCAGATTGTTGAACAATTAATAAAAATTAAAGCCATTAATAAACCAGAATCTCCTGTTCTGAGAATCGGCAAGGATGAAGGATATAACAGTTTGACGGTCGGGCTTGCTGTCAAAAAACTGGATAGCTCCCTATACGAAAACGTTCTCATCCATGCCACGAAAAATAAAAGCTACGATTCCAAAAATGGTGGCCCCATGCCGAAATCCCGGAAAATTGTTTACTGGAACGGAGAAGAAACGACGGCTGGGTGGGTGCAACTTATCCCGGAAAATATTTCAGAATCTCAAACGAATTTTAAAAACAATTCCGACAATCAAGCAGGACAAAGACAGAAACCTGCTACGTCTGCAGATCTTTCAAAACTTCAAGGAATGTTTAATGTTAAGGTGAAACGCAAATGAAAACTTATATTTGCACTTGTGGCACGTCCATTGCTACAAAAAGGGGAATCAAACTTGAATGTTTTGTTGATATCCCTATATTAAAATGTAATGAATTTAAAGATGAAATCGAGGCAACTAAAGACCGAATAGCGGAAGAATTGAGTGGCATTAAATTGCCTGATGAACTTGATGATACATCAGCAGAAATAAAAAGTCTGGTTAAAATGGGGCTTGATAAAAATGATGCCGTTATATTAATAAGTTCGGATACTATTGATGGAAAATTGTGTGCAGAATCAGTTCGTGATTTTCTTGTTGAGAATAAACTGATTTCTGAACCTTCTATAAAAATAAAGGAAATTGTCGGACTACAAGCAACAGATGGTTCAAGATTTCAAAAAGAAGGTTTAAAAAATCTTCTAAATTATTTGGTATCCCTCGAACATCAAGACATTATTTTCAACCCCACCGGAGGCTACAAAAGCATAGTGCCTTACCTTGCGCTTATGGGCATGCTTTTTAATAAACCTGTCAAATATATCCATGAAAATTCTGAAGATATCCTGACACTCACTGGTGTTCCAATTATCCTTGATGACGACTTGATTTTGCGCATAGAAAACAAGCTGCAAAGGATAGAAGATGAAACAAGTATCCCTATGAAAGAATGGCAGGAAGGTATTGATTATAATGACCGACGGTTTGACTGTTTTGTTGAAGTAGATAACGGACAGATAACAATGAGCGGCATTGGTTTGTTATTCTGGGAAAGATTCAAAAAGGACTACCCAAAAGAACTTGAACGTGACTTACGGCCGGTATCTGAAAAAGAAAATAAGCTCTTGGCTCAGGGCATAGATCATCATGGGCTTGAAAGAATTAAACCTATCGCAAGAGAGCTGTTACAATCACCTTTTGTCTGTGGTGTTCCGAATAGTTGTAATAACTATCCTAAAAGCAAAGCTTTTATAAGGGCTTTAACTCCTGTGCAAGCAAAAGAACATCTGCAAAGAGAAAGTAGTAGTATATGTATGGTAACTGATATCCGCTCCGATGCCGGGTATTCTTTTCTGATTAAAACAACTGCTTGCAATGATGATGAAAACAAACAAATTGCTGAAATTTTAAACAGGAAATATTTTAAGTTATAATTATGTGTTTTGCTCAGGCGGTCAAAACCCACATGGGCAAAAAATTCAGGGACAAGGCTGAAGCAAAACTTGCACAATTTCTCGGCTAAAAGCTGATCGGATTAATCATTTCCGTGTCAATGATGGAACAATTGAAGAAAAAGAAAAAGGCCAATGCTGCAAAGGTTAAAGCTGAACTGATTGGCGGGAAGGAATATCGTATAGTTGAAGTATATATATGAAAGCAAATAAACAGTTAATACAAATCGATGAGATATACGGCCGTTGACACATACAAAGATTGTATATATAATTTTATAAAATTATAAAAAGGAGGTGTCCTATGGATGCGAGTACGGTTAATATTTCTTTTAAAAAAGATCTGCTTCAAATGATTGATCAAATAGCAAAGGAAGAAGCCCGCTCAAGATCGGAACTGATTCGGGAAGCGGCTAGGATGTATATCGAAAGGAAAAAAAGGTGGGAGCAAATATTTGCTTTTGGTGATTATCAGAAAAACAAACTCCGTTTATCTGAAGCTGATCTTGAAAATGAAATTCATGAATTCAGAAAAGCAAAAAGGAATAAAACTTGATTAAAGTTGTGCTTGACTCAAAATCTTACAGGAAAAACTGCATGATTCTTCATCGCTTATAAACTTCTGGCGCACCAAAGACGGCGCTGAAGTGGACTTTATCATAAAAGGCGGAAGTAAAATAATGCCTGTTGAGGTAAAATACGGGCAAATCAAAAAGCCCGAAACAACCCGGTCGCTTCAAAGTTTTATTTCGGCTTATCAGCCGGACACGGCACTTGTGGTTAATTTAAATTATAAAGACGAAATTCGGACAGGCAAAACGAAAGTGTGTTTTGTGCCGTTTTATGAACTGATAAGTTATGATTTCAAAAAATAGTAAACTGCTCAACTGGGAACTTGTGGAAAAGTACTTTTCCATGTTTGGATTCCATGAGATGTTCAGTAAATTAAAAGAGAGATATTTACATGCCCAATGAAGAAGAAACATCGGAAATGCTTGAGGCGGCAAAATCTAAATCTTTGAAAGAAGATATGCGCCGTTTAAAGGCCGCATCACAAAATGTGTTTATTCGCAACGGCAAACCGGATATCGACGCATATATTGAATTCTTAAACGGCTTTAATGAATTTATCAATCACAGGCCGAAACCTTTTAAACCTATGATTGATAACATAATGAAATTGTAAGGACATAACTATGGCTTTTTTATTTAACTGGTTCATCGTGATTAGTAAAGATCGTAATGAAGTTTCAGAGCCTGGTCGATTTCGTCCATAACTTCTTGCGGAAGGTGTCCCATCTTTTTGAGAAGGCGTATTTTGTCAACCGCACGGGTTTGATTGGGCATTATCTTTGAGCGGGTAAGTAATCCACCGATCCTGGCGGGAATTTCCACTTCAAAGGAATAAACCTTGCTGACATTGGAAGTGATTGGAGAAATAGAAACAAGAGGAGAATGAGCATTGTTGACGTTATTGGAAACAATTACAGCAGGCCGCGTCTTTTTGACTTCCGCTCCTACCGTGGGATCAAAGTTAACCAGAAACACATCCCCGCGTTCAATCGAGGCCATCGGAAAGGGTTCCTTCCATTTCCTGATGGAGTCTTTTGATCTCCGTAGCCGCTTCTTCATACTCAGCCGCCAGCCTGAGGTTACGATGTTCTTTCAGGGAACGAACGATAGCCTCTGTAATAAACCGGCTTCTTTTTCTCGGCTCAATCTTTTGGTTGATTTCCCTCATTACTTCCTGAGGGAGGCTGATGTTGATACGAACAGAACCCATTATGTCTCCTTATTGTGTATTTTTATTATGTCTTTTTATTGTATGATAATTAAGGGTATAAAAATTGTCAAAACTTTTTCTCATCTTTAATCATCAGCTCACTGCTCTCCAGGAGAAAGACGCACTGATCTCACTTGGAGCAGATACTATCCAGAACCTTCCGGAAGAGCTTCAAGTGCTTTGGAGCAGTATTCCTTCGAATGAGCCGGAAATTAAGCCTTGTCTTAAACCAATTGAAACGTGGTTATCGTCACAGTCAAAGACAGGCGATTACGTGCTTATCCAGGGGGATTTCGGGGCGTGTTACCTTATGGTAAACTTTGCTTTCAAGCATAATCTGATCCCGGTTTATTCTACAACTGAGCGCTTTGCTGTTGAGGAAAAACAAGCAAATGGTACGGTCAGGGTGATACATCATTTCCAACACGAGATATTCAGAAAATACGGGAGGTAAGTGATGAAGACATGCCTTGTTTCTTTGGTAAGCGATCAGACAATTCCGAACATTTTGGTGGCAACCGAACTGAAGCCTGATTACTTGTTGCTGATAAGCACTGCGTCTATGGAAAAAAAACAAAAATCCCGGGCGATTCTGGATACGCTATTATCTCTTGGCATGGATTATAATAAAAATAGTAAGATACTTAATATTGTTGAAGATTCAATATCTGATTTTTATGAAAAAGTAGTTGGCTGGCATACAACAAACAAACAATCTTATGATTTCACAGTAAATTTAACATGTGGCACCAAGATAATGGCGTTATCTGCATATGAGTTCTTCAAGGCTTATGATGCAAAAATAGTTTATATGCCCATACCCCGAAATTTTTATTTCCCAATCCATCATCCAAATAGTAAGGTTCCGATAAAACATCGCTTGTCCGTTGAAGCTTATCTTTCCTCCTACGGTGTGGCTGTCTCAAATCAAGATAAACTTGCCAAGATAAAAAACGATGCAACTCAACGATATCAAACAACTATGTTTTTATATGATCAATATAAAGAATTGTTTCCGCTGTTACAGACAATAGGGAAAAAGTTACGCCAACTTAAAGAAAAGGATTTTAAAAACGGATATGAATTTTCGCTCAACTATTCCTTCAGAAATCAGAGTGAAGAAAAATTAATGACAGATCTTGGTTATTCATATCAAAACAGCGTTATCTCAAAAAAAATATATAAAACAGACTGGAATTACCTTAGAGGCGGCTGGCTTGAAGAACGTGTATTTAAAGCTATTGAATCGGTACTGCCTCTCAACTCTGATATTTTAATGAATGTGTGCTGCAAAGCACGCGGCACTGAAAATGAGTATGATGTGCTTTTTACCTTAGATAATGTTCTTTATGTTGTCGAATGCAAATCATTGGATGCACCAGAGGGACGTAATCCTGAAATAAAAGGTAATATAAATGAGTTTCTTTATAGACTCGGCGCGCTTAGGCAAGATTTTGGCATTACGCCAAAAGGCATATTGGCGACTACATCAAGTGATATACTAACCCAAAAAAAAGAACTAAAACCACACATTATAAAACGTGGGAATCAATTTAACACCACAATTGCACCGCTCTTGATAATTAAAGATTTAGAAGATTATTTTGAAAAATTGCTCTTTGACAATTTAAAAAGGTCATCACAAAACGGCAATATCGATTAACCCCGAAATAAGCCGAACAAGCTTGCTTTGTATCCAGAAATATTACATAGTATTAAAAGATTGAACCAAAAATTTGGCCTGCATAATGACCGTTGAAAGGAGAATAACATGACTCAGTTTATAGCAGAAACCTCGATTAAAAATGGCGGCATTACACTGAGTAAAATTCCTTTAAAGGAAAATACAAAAGTCAAAGTTGTTTTAATACCCAAAGCCGACTTAAAAAGCATGTCTTTTGTAGCGGCTCGCAAATTAACAAAAATAATAAAAGGAAATCTGTCCGAAGATACTATTGCGGAAAGAGATCAGAGATGAATCTCTACCTTGATTCAAATGCGCTGATCAAACTTTACCATGAAGAAGCAGGCACGAACGAGCTTGTAAAGCTGCTTGATGAAAACGAAGATAATCTCATTTTAACAATTGCTGATATTACAAAAATTGAATTTTACTCAGCTTTTCTCAAAAGGGTCCGCAAAAAGGAAATAAAGTATGAAACAGTAAAGAAGGTTCTTTCAGCTTTTGAAAATGATCTCTATATGTTCAATTTTATCGAAGTTGATAATATCGTTAAAGCAATAGCAGTTGATTTGCTTAAGACCATAGCGAACAAACAGGGTCTGACAACTCTTGATTCTATTCAACTGGCAGCAGCTATAAACGCAAATCAAATTTTTCCGATAGATAGCTTTGTGACTTCCGACCGCATATTGCTGAATATTGCAAAAAAATATTTCCGGATATTTAATCCCGAGTTATAAATTTACTGTTGTTCTTTGACAATTTAAATAGGTCATAACTGAAAACGGCAATGTCGATTAAACCTTAATAAGCCAGGATTTGACCGGCAAAGTAAAAAGCTTTATATGCAAGGCGCGCAAATCATGAGGAATGAAGCGTACTTTTCGTACGCTGCAATGACGAAGGATGAAGCGCAACACAGCAGAAACTTTTTACGAAGCCGGCAATGTTGCAGTGTTTGTATATTCATAGATTGCCTCCTATTTTTGAAATTAAAAACTTAAGGAGTTGTCACAAAATAACCTTTACATTTAAAACGTACATGCTATACTGCATGCATGGAAATAAGGTTGATAAAAAAACGCTTCGAAATGCTTGCGCCAATACTTGACGAGAAAACACTCAGACTTTTTGTCGCTAC
>NZ_JBAMMY010000221.1:0-21739 GCF_051233685.1 Desulfobacterium sp. N47 | reverse complement strand
ACTAAGTTGGGCAAGGCCGTTATCGTTACCGGTTTAATGATCAGGGAGATGTTCGTAATCCCTGAACTGGCAAGACTCAGAACCGCTTGCCAATAAATTCTTTTGCCATTTTTGCAAGAACTTTACAATTAAGGGACTAAGTTTATTCATATTCAGATCAACTCCTTTAAAGGATTGTATAAGATGGAAATATTTTGAGCTTTTCAATCGTTGCGGATATTCTGTGGCGGAAAAAAGATAAAGCCGGAGGCACTCATCCATCTCCTGTTCCCGCACAACGTATGATTATTTCGAAGCCGTCTTATTTTTGGTGGTAGAAATCTATGGTAAAATAAGCTATGTTCTAAATATATAATACTAAAAAATATTGTCAGATATTATTAAGCAATATATATACCGACATGATAAATATCTTAAATAAAATTTATAATAATTGAAATTATATTTCATAAAATAAAGAGGTAACACTTCAATGGAACAGAATTTATCTTACAATTCCCGCCAGAGAGTGCAAAAAACAATTCGGCATGAAGCAACGGACAGAATACCAAAAGGTGAACTTACAATAGCAGATGCTGTAATAAAACGCGAATTAAATTGCACCGATGTCGGCTTTGATGAAAAATCCAGATTCGTAAACCAGATAGGCCTTGATATTATAACCATTTCTCCGGTTTTTAAACATGGAAAAGAAAAGCTTGCAGCTCCCGGTGATTCAACATGGCCGGATATTGAAAAATGGTGCAAAGATACTTCACTGTTTACTTTTGCTGTTGTAAACGGAGCCCTGGAAACAGGGATGCGGATACACGAATGGTCAGGATTTTTAAAACTTATAAAAAAATCGCCCCCGATTCTTTCATCTTTTATTGAAGATGTTGAAAAACTTAATATATCCATGTTTAAAGAAGTTGCACAAATGGGTGTGGACGGCATCCTGCTGGCAGATGATGTTGCTTATGCCGGAGGACTTTTAGTAAATCCGAAAATTCTCAGGCAAAATTTTTTTCCTTCTCTTGCAAGACAGGCTGAAGAAATTGACCGGCTGGGCCTTTTTGCTTTTTATCATTCGGACGGCAACTACCAGGAAATTATTCCCGATCTGATTGATATGCATTTTCAGGGAATACAATGCCTGGAACAAAGAAGCGGTATGGACACGGCTAAATTACAGGAACAATACGGAGACCGGATCTGCCTGTGGGGAAGTATCGATATAGAAGATACCGTTAATGCACGTAAGCCGGATAATTTAAAGACAATTACAGATTCTTTAAAATCACTGCAAAAGCAAAAAGGAATTATACTGGGCACTAATAACGGCCTCTATGAGGTGACTGATATTGCCGGTTTAACAGCAATTTACCAGTCATTGTATTAATTCATGTGTGTATTATGCCCAGGGACTCCACCTTACTCTTTATGAGACTCCATTGTTTAATGATAAAATGCCTGGACATATGGGCCTGTAGTTGCTGACTTATACCATGCTTATGAGCTGCAACAGAAACTTTATTCTGATAATAGCCATATATAGTTTATTTTTTCTTGACTTATTTATGCCATTTTTGACATATACCATTAAATAATAATAAATACTGTTGTACCGCAACAATGGGTGCGTTTTTTTGCCTTGCTGCGGGAAAGTTCAAACAATAACAAACAAAAACCGATAGTGGAGTGATATATGTCTAAAGTATCTCTGACTATAAATGATCAAACCGTTAGTACGGAATCCGAAAACACCATATTGCAGGCTGCTGCCCAGGAAGGTATTTTCATTCCGACTCTTTGTCACAATCCCTTGTTAAAACCTGAAGAGGCTTGCAGGATATGCGTGGTTGAGGTGGAAGGTGAAGATAAGCTGATTGCATCGTGCTCCGCCAAAGTTAAGGAGGGGATGATTGTACGTACAGATTCTCCTCTGGTTCTGGAGACAAGAAAGGGTCTTTTAACATTAATGCTTGAGCAGCATTATGGCGATTGTGTGTCGCCATGTCATATGACTTGTCCCGGACACCTGGACATTCAGGGTTATATTGCTCATATTGAAAGAGGCGATCCTATAGAAGCCCTTAGACTGATAAAAGAAAAGACTCCTTTTGCCGCAACACTCGGAAGGGTGTGTCCGCATCCCTGTGAGATCGAATGCCGCCGCAATCGTGTGGAAAATGCTATAAACATCAAGGATCTGAAAAGATTTGCGGCCGATTATGCCGCCGAGCGCGGAGTCAGGGTAACACCGGCTCCACCGCCTGATACCGGCAAAAAAGTTGCCATAATAGGAGGCGGTCCTGCAGGACTTGCAGCCGCTTATTATCTTCGTCTTAAAGGCCACGCTGCTACAATATATGATGCCATGCCCAAACTTGGAGGTATGCTAAGATACGGTATTCCCGAGTATCGTCTGCCGAAAGCCATGCTTGACCAGGAAATACAGGAGATTCTGGATCTTGGCGTAAATGTGAATACAAACAAGAAATTCGGAAAAGATTTTACTCTGGCATCACTAAGAAGCGAGGGTTATGATGCGATATTTCTGGCCATAGGAGCATGGAGCTCTTACAAGCTTGGTATTTCAGGAGAAGAAATTAGCGGAGTAATGCCCGCCATAGAATTTCTGATTCGAAATGCCTCAGGAGATCCGCCGCCTGTGGGTAAAAAGGTGGTAGTAATCGGAAATGGAAATACAGGCATGGATGCCGCCAGAAGCTGCCTTCGTATGGGCGCCCAGGAAGTAATAATGCTTTATCGCCGGACCAAGGCCGAGATGCCGGCTAATCCGCAGGAAATTCATGATGCCGAGGAAGAAGGTATTAAAATACATATCCTGGCAACACCTACAAGGATTATATCAAAAGAAGGGGTTTTTTCCGGAGTTGAATATCTTAAAAATGAACTGAAAGCCGCGGACAGCAGCGGTCGTCCGAGACCGGTTCCTATTGAAGGTTCCGAGACAATTCTTGAAGCGGATCAGGCAATTGTATCCATCGGACAATTTTCCGATGTTGATTTTTTTAAACAGGAAACGGAACTTAAAGACGCCGCTTTCACGAAAAAAGGAATCCCTGAAACGGATATAAACACTTTTCAATCATGTATTCCGTATCTGTTTTTAGGCGGAGATCTTTTAAGAGGCCCGAGAACAGTTATTCAGGCAAGTGCTGACGGGCGTGAGGCCGCTTTATCCATGCACAAATATCTGACTGATGGAGTTGTTTCTTCTGATGCCAGAACGTTTAATATAACAAAAGGTAAATTAAAAGATGTTGATCAGGTTAATTTTGAAGGCATATTAAGCCGTCCGCGCTACGAAACACCTATTCTTCCGGCTGCTCAAAGGATTAAAAGCTTTGAAGAAGCTGAATTAGTGTTTACCGAAGCTCAGGCCAAAGACGAAGCTGCAAGATGTCTTTCCTGCGGGTGTCAGGATGCTTTTGAATGCAGGTTACGCGAATATGCAACGATATATGGGGTAGATCAGGATAATCTTAAATCATGGAAGAAAAGAAAATATGACATTATAGATAAACACCCTTTGATAACCATAGATCCCAACAAATGCATCACATGCCGCAAATGCTTAAACGGCTGCTCGCAATATCAGGTTCAGTATGCTTTCGATCTGCTGCAAACTGAAGCCGCAGAAAAGATCGGACCGCCTGTTTATACCCCAAGCATTAATGACCGCTGCGTTTCCTGCGGTTATTGCCTGGCAAACTGTCCCACCGGAGCACTTTCCGAAAAGAGCGAGGGACTTCCCGGCCCATGGAAACTGGAGAAGGTCAGAACTACATGTCCTTACTGCGGAGTTGGATGCCAGCTTTCTCTTGAAAAGGTCGGCGACAGGGTTGTCAAGGTAAACGGAGTGAACGCTCCTCCCAACTACGGACATCTGTGTGTGAAAGGCAGATTCGGATTTAATTTCATTTATTCCGATGAGAGGCTTAAAGTACCGCTGATAAGAGAAGGAGACGAGTTTAAAGAAGCTACCTGGGATGAAGCATTTGATCTTATAGTAAGCAAACTGAAAGAGACTATCGCCAAACACGGACCTGATGCAGTTGCAGGTGTCAGTTGTGCCCGCAGCATCAACGAAGACTCTTACCAGATGCAAAAACTTTTCCGCGCGGTGATCGGTACAAACAATATCGATCACTGCGCACGTACGTGACATGCTCCTACTGTCGCCGGGCTGGCGGCTGCTTTTGGTTCAGGTGCTATGACAAATTCTTTTTCGGATTTTTCCAAGGCCAGGATGATTCTTGTTATAGGTTCGAATATGACAGAGGCTCATCCGGTTGCTGCTGCTGCCGTTAAAAGAGCGTTAGGAAACGGCGCACAGATGATCGTTATTGATCCGAGACGAACCGATCTTGCAAAATTGGCGAAGATTCATTTACCTCTTAAAGTAGGAAGTGACATAGCTCTTATTAACGGACTTATGAATGTTCTTATAACGGAAGATCTTTATGACAGAAACTATGTAAATTCATGTACTGTGGGTTTTGAGGAACTCAAACAAAAAGTTATGGAGTATTCACCGGAACGTGCGGCGCAAATAAGCGGAATAGATGCCGATACGATCAGAAAAACGGCAAGAACTCTTGCCTCTATAAAACCTGCCATGCTGATATATACCCTTGGCATTACCGAGCACACATGCGGTGTAAACAATGTTTTAAGCTGTGCTAACCTTCAGATGCTTTTAGGAAATGTTGGATTTGAATGCGGAGGGGTAAATCCTTTAAGAGGCCAGAATAATGTTCAGGGCGCATGTGACATGGGCGCATTACCGAATGTTTTTCCGGGATACCAGAAAGTGGAAAGCCCGGAGATGAGAGCTAAATATGAAGCTGCCTGGAAAGTGAAACTTCCTGAGAAAAACGGAATGATGATGCCGCGCATGATGGATGGTCTTGTTGACGGTAAAATAAAATTCTTCTATGTTTTTGGGGAGAATCTTGCGAATACCGAACCTGATATACATCATATTGAGCATTGCCTTTCTTCCGCCGAATTTATGGTTTGCCAGGATATTTTCCCGACCGAAACAACCCGGTTTGCCCATGTAATATTACCGGCTGCGGCCTGGAGTGAAAATGACGGCACATTTACAAACAGCGAACGCAGGGTGAGCCGTGTTCGCACAGTTAAAGAACCACCCGGAGTATCCAAACCGAACTGGTGGATATTCAAAGAGATTGCAAAACGGATGGGGCAAGACTGGGAATCAGACAGTGCACAGGAACTCTGGGATAATGAAATATCTGTTCTGGCGCCTCAATTAACAGGTATCAAGTATTCGCGCATTGAAGAAGACGGTCTCCAATGGCCAGTACCGACATTAGATCATATGGGAACTTTGACTTTGCACAAGGACGGCTGTTTTACATGCGGTCTCGGAAACCTTACTCCTGTGGAATGGACTCCACCGGCTGAGGTGGCGGATGCACAATATCCTTTCGTATTAAGTACCGGACGCAGGCTTTACCATTATCACACCCGTACACAAACCGGCCATACCAAGGGGCTTAATGAACTATTGGGCGAGGAAACAGCCGATATTTCTTTTGCGGATGCCGAAAGGCTGGGCATTAAAAACGGTGAGAAGGTTCGGGTTAAATCAAGACGTGGCGAAGTGATAGTAAAAGCAAAGGTTACGGATCAGGTTCCTGCAGGTATGGTATGGATGGCCTTTCACTTCAGGGAAGGCAATGCCAACTGGCTGACCAATCCTGCATTTGATCCGGTCAGCATGACTGCTGAATACAAAGCCTGTGCTGTGGCTGTTGAGAAAGTATAATAACAAATATAATAAAATCGGCCGTTATTCCTGTGAAGAATACCTATATGTGGAATAATGGCCGGTTTTGTTTTATGCAAAAACTTCCTGCTACCCGTGTTACTTTCCTGATATCCGAACATCGTCCAGACGGGGAATAATATTGGGCAGCAGCATTTTAAGAATACTAACCGGCAAAGAACTGGAAAATTCATAATCTGCCGCGTCAGGGCCGGATACAAATGCGTTCACCGTCCCGAAATGGCGATCACCTATAAAAAATACAAACACAGCAGTTCTGTTCATTACTTTTGACGATGTCAGGTTGCCCCATTTGTTAAAGGTTTTATAACGATGATCGCCGGTTCCCGTTTTACCGCCTATTGCCAGTGGATTTCCTTGTGCCGAAAAGGCTGTATTTTTCAAACGGCCGGCCGTTCCCTGCTCAACCACATCCAACAATGCCATTTTTACGGTTTGTGCGGTTTCAGGTGCGATAACCTGCTTTCCTTCTGCCGGCAAAAGATTCATAAGAGTTTCATAAGGAGTATTTTTAGCGAAATAAAGTGATTCAACCTGAGTTCTGGGATAAATAATTCCGTTATTTAATACAATACCAATCAATTCAGCCAGGGCTGATGGCCGATCACCTGAACTGCCAATGGCACTGGCATAAGACGGAACAAGATAGTCAAACGGATAGCCCAGCTGCTTCCATTCGCGATGTATATCCTGAAACGCTTCCAGTTCGATAATCGTTCGAATCCTTTTATGTTGTTTATAAGGATTTTTTGTTTTAAACAGCCAGCGATAAACCTCCTGCCGTATATCCGTGCTTTGTTTAATTGCTTCGTCTATGCCTGCTTTAGAATTTGACTGTAAAAAGCTCACCAGCCACAGTTCCAGCGGGTGAACATGCGCAATATAACCGACATCTGCCAATGAGAAACTTCCAGGTGCATATCGGGTATAAAGAGTTTTGATATACTTATCCGTCAGACGGGAACCAGGAAGATATTTATTTATAAAGGCTTCAAAGTCATCCATCGACGCTTGAGGTGTTAAATACAGAAAGGCCGCAGCAAGTCGAAAAGGAGTGGGCTGAACCTTCATAAACAGCAGCTCTCTGGACTCATCATAGGTTTTCCCCCGGTATTTGTTATAAAAGCGCCTGGTAAACTGAATGCCTTCCTTGTTGGCAAACTGGATAAGAAGCCGGTTTTTATCCGTATCACTGATTTTGTCTATAGACCGTGGTGTAACACTATATCGTTGGTAAACATAGTAATAGACGATATCTCTCATCATTCTTATAAACACAAGGTTGACGGACTGCCGGAAGGCTTCACATACCGACATCACCCGGAAGTTGTCTTTCTTATTAAAATTGGCGAATGATTGCATTCCACCGCCAGTGGCAAACCTTTCCCCTACACCTGCTGAATATGTCCGGTTCATGGCGGCATCAAGAAATAGAATCTGCGATTTATCCTGAGCTTTAGACAGATAATCAATTGTCCACCGGGTTAAAGGATCCAGTGCCGGATCTTGGGATATCCGCTTAAGATCCTCAGAAGGTGAATTCTGATACTTATGGTGGATTTTGGTAAGAATACCCAGGTAATGAATCAAAACGCGCAGTTTGGCCGAGGAACCCATATCCAGCTTCATCTGTTCATCAATGTTGAAGGAACCGCCATAATTATTGGTCTGTACCCTCAGCACATTCCCAACAGGTGTTTTTTCGTATAAACTGACACTGTATATTACTTTCGACGGATCGCCTTTTCCAAGAAGATGCGGACCTGTAAGCCCGGACTTTAGAATATTTGACGGATCCTTTAATGAATAAAGTGCTTCTGTGATTTCCCGCTGGAGATCGGCATCGATGCTGGTTTTGACATCCAGATCGAGACGATCCAGATCATAAAATCTATTAATACCCAGAGTTGCCATCAGCTTTGACCGGATGAAACCGGCAGCTTTTTTTTGAGGAATCTCCATAGAATACAAAAGAGCGCCCTTATTTTTAAAATCCAGCCGGGATGCAATTGCCGCATCTCTGATTTGAGGAGAAATCACTCCTGCACCGGCAAGAAGGCCGCAGTATGTATTTGTAAGCGTTTCAAGATATTGTCTGTGAGTTATCAGATAAGCCGAAGGACGTCGCTGAGACAGGAAAAGACTTAATGCTGCTTTAAGCGAACTTCCGATCTCATTTGCATGTTCGGGGGAAATATTTTTTTTCCGGGCGTCGGCCAGCAAACGGTTAACGGTTTTAAAATCAAGCCCATACCATGCCCACAAACCATCTCCCAGTCCCAGCACTTCGCCGTAACCTGGTGCCGCTGCAAGCGGAATGGAGTTAATATAGGCCAGCAAAATTTTTTTACGGGTCTCGCAGGTTTTTTCCCCTAAAGAATAGGCCCTTAACGATGAAGAAATAATTTGCCTGAGTTTTTCTTTTGCCGTATCTGTGAGTCCTCCTGGTGAATGCCTGAATTTTTCAAGCTGTGTAGATAAGGTGCTGCCACCAGCTACATTGCCGTCTTTACCAACAAAAGACATGGCTGCATCGGATAAAGACTTTAACAGGCGTTCCCATTCGATAGCAGGATTTTGATATGACGAATGCGTATCCAGAAGATGACGATTTTCTATAAACATAAGCATGTCGGCCAAAACCGGAGGAATTGATTTGAAATCAGGGTAAATACGTTCCGGGAAATTCTGATATAATAATGGTTTGTCATACCGGTCCAGAATGCGGATGCCTCCCTGGGTTTTTTCCGGGTAAATGGTGAACACACCTAAGTCGACACACCTTAAAAGGTATGGGGACCATCTGGCCTGTTTCGCTACGGCATATCCTTCTCCACTCATCTTACCGATCCATTCCGGAATTCGGGAATATCCCAGACGAATATCGTAGGGACCAAACTTTGGGAAACGAATATCTTTACTTTCCCCGCTTTCGACTTTATAGGAAAATTTTTTTGCAATACTTGAAAAAACCAGCGATTGCATTCTTGAGGTTTTAATTTCCCATATAAACAGTCCGATACTCAGGATGATAAATAAAAGGCAGAATAGATAAACAGACACACTTAAAGGAGTACGCCCCCGCCTGGAATATAAATATTGGTTCAGTTGTTCTTTTTTTTTGGGATAAAAGATCATTTTCTTTATTATTCAGCTGTAGAATGTGAAATATGTACTTCAGATTATTAATGTATTGTGCTATATCAAATAATTATCAGGTATTCAACCCATTTGTTTTTTTATTAATCCGGACTTATAATCCGGGATCGCTCATCTATAACTATTTATCATTTTTTTATAAAAGAACAACTGCATTTAACACAGGATCTCCGCATTTAGAATTAATAAAAACTACATATGGATAAACAAAGGGAAGTCGCTATTTGTGCCATTAAGGAGTAAGTGAAATCATAGCCACAGATTCCCCCTTAAAAAGGGGGAATTGATGTTGATTTACCTACGTGGAGATCATGTAAATCCCAAATGCGGCTACCCTGGCCTGGCATTTAAGATTGGTAAGTTTTTTGTGTGAAAAATGAATCAAACTTATGGATGCCCCCGGTACTTTCCACAAAAAACTACAAATAAGAAATAAATAAGTTTTAATATTTCAATATTGAAATATATATATTTATGCTGGAACTAATGATACAAAGGCATTATTTTCAATATTCAATTAATTACCATGTGTTAACAGCATCTCAAACAGTGTTTTGCTCTGTGGCATCTATCTTGCTATAAATCAGAGGATTTAAGAGGCACCCTTGTTCAATAGCACAATACTATTTCGAGATCGCCCGGCCTGGCTAATGAGCGCTTATGGCTTAATGCCTCTTTTAGTGGGAGGAAAGATTGTTTTAGCCGCTCGTTTACTGTCCAGCCTGTTTAGTTGCAAGCAAAATAAAGGATTTGAATGAATACTTCGGATACGTTCGGAACAGATAATATCTATCGCTCGATTTTTGAAAATGCCGTGGAGGGTATTTTCCAAAGTACTCCTCAAGGTAAATATCTGAAGGTCAATCCGGCATTGGCCCGAACATACGGATACCGATCACCAGCGGAGATGTTTCAAAAACTTCATGATATCGGCAGTCAGCTTTACGTCGAACCGACGCGGCGGGATGAATTCATGGCTGAAATGGTGCGTTGTGGCTCTGTACGTGATTTTCAATCGGAAATCTTTCGTGCAGACGGAACACGGATATGGATATCCGAAAATGTGCGGGCAGTCAGAGATACAGCCGGTGCTATTCGATATTACGAGGGATTCGTTACCGATATAACGGAATTGCGAAGGTCACAGGAGAAACTGGAACAAAGAGATGCCCTGCTGAGCAGCATATTTCGCACGGTGCCGGTGGGAATCGGAATAACCTTCAACCGAATTTTACACCAGGTGAACGACCGGTTGGCTGAAATGCTGAAATACACACCCGATCAGATGGCAGGCCGAAGTGCGTCTATTCTATATCCGAGTGAGGAAGAATTCCATCGGGTTGGATATATCAAGGACGCGCAGATACTTAAAAATGGAACCGCAATTTTGGAAACCACCTGGCAAAAAAGCGACGGGGCCAGGATTGATATCCTGTTGAGTTCCACGCGGATCGATCATCCCCGATTCAAGTCGGGTAACATTTTTGCGGCCATGGATATTACAAAACGGAAGGCGGCGGAAGAGGAAAGAACACAGCTCGAAAAACAGGTCCGGCATTTTCAGAAAATGGAGTCTCTGGGAACACTGGCTGGCGGCATTGCCCATGACTTCAACAATATTCTTTCTCCTATCATTGGTTTTACGGAACTTACCATGGTGCATATGGCAGAAGGGTCGCAAGAAATAAACTATCTTACGCAGGTTATCAATGCCTGCCAGCGGGCCAGCATCTCGTCGAGCAGATTCTTATGTTCAGTCGACAAAGCAAGCCTGAAAAAAAACCGGTTCAAATAAAACTTGTTGTAAAAGAAGCTCTGGCCCTGCTGCAGGCATTGATTCCCGATTCGGTCGAGATGCGAGAAAACCTTTGCAGCAATGCACTGGTATCGGCCGATTCCAACCAGATCCATCAAGTCGTTATGAATCTTTGTACCGATGCGAGCTATGCAGTCGCCGACAAAGCAGACGGAATAATAGAAATAGGTTTGCTGGAAAAATCACCACAAAATCTTCCTGAATCGGATACAACCGGACATTTCTTAGAACTTTACGTCAAAGACAACGGACACGGCATTCCGTCAAAAACGATTGAGCGGATTTTCGAACCGTTTTTTACCACCAAAGGCAAAGGAGAAGGATCGGGACTGGGTCTTGCTCTAGTGCATGGGATTATTCGAAGCCACGGTGGCCGGATCGAGGTTGAAAGCCAACCTGAACAAAGCACAGTCTTTCGCATTTATCTGCCGATTATGGAAGAGCCCTCGACCAATCTTGAAGATTCCCGGAAATCTGCATCCGGCGGTAATGAGCGCATACTTTTTGTAGACGATGAACCGAGTATCACCAACATGGTGAAACTTATTTTAGAACGCTTCGGCTATTCCGTTGTCTGCTGCAACAGCAGCACCGAAGCGCTGTCAATTTTCAAATCTCAACCTGAACAATTCGACGGAATCGTTACGGACATGATAATGCCAGGAATGACGGGGCTTGAAATGGCCAGAGAGATTTGTAAAATCCGGCTAAAAACACCAATAATCTTGTGTTCAGGTTGCATAGAAGATTTTTTGCTTCACGAAGCTCGGTCTGCCGGAATCCGGGGTTTCGTGCGCAAGCCCTTGCTGATGCATGAAATAGTGACAGTCCTCCGAAAGGCATTGGATGATGCATCAGAGTTTGCGGAGGCATCCGGCTCTCCGGAAAAGTGTTAGCAGAATTTTCGCATTGCCCCTCTGCGTGAGAATTATTCTGTCTCTCCCTTGGGAACCGGAGATTCTTTAGTTATCTCTTCTTTGCCTTTTAATGTGAAGGTTAAAAGAGCGCCACAAATAAGCATGACACCGGCAATAATCAAAGATGAAGTATAAGAGCCGCTATAGGCCTGAAGCATCTGGGATACCCTTCCCAACACAAAACCACCGACACCCCATGCGCTAAATACGATCCCGTAATTGGTCCCAAAGTTCTTCAATCCCCAATGATCCTTTGTCAGCGAGGGGAAAAGTGAGAGATTGGTCCCATAATTGAAACCGATAAAAGTGGCCAGAACAACAAGCAACAAGGGCTTTGTGCTGCTGGAACCTACAATGGGAATAGCGACAAACATAAGTACGGCCTGGAAAGTCAACATGATTGTCAGGGTCGCACGTCGGCCGATTTTGTCAGATAAGATCCCTGCGATAATTCTTCCGCCTGCGTTGCCGATAGCCATGATGGCTACTGCCAAGAAGGCTGGTTCTCCCATGCTTTGTTTGGCCATACCGGCAACACTGCCGATTACCCCATGAGCCCGGCGCCGGATCCAATGAAATAAATGATCCAGAGGCTGTAAAAAGTGCCGGTTTTGAGCATTTCGCTTGGGGTCGAATCTTTTGCTGCAATTATCGGTTGAGTACTGCCTTTGGTTTTGCTGACTACCGGCTTATAACCTTCAGGGGGATTTTTCAGCATCATAGAAAGAACACACACAACTATTAGAAATGCGATTCCAAAAAAGAGCATAGCCTTCTGCAATCCCCAAATACCAAGCAGATATTGTGAAAGGGGTGCAATATAGACAGATGCCAAGCCAAATCCTGAGACCACCAGCCCTGCAATCAATCCGGTTTTAGAAGGAGGAAACCATTTCAGCGCCGGGGGTGTGGCGGCTGAGTAACCAAAGCCAATGCCGGTACCGGCCAGAATTCCAAAGCCGATGATCCAAACTACATAACTTGTGGTCGTTGAAATCCAGATAAAGCCAATGCCCACCAAGACTCCACCCATGAAGGCCGTAATTCTGGGGCCAAACCTGTCCGGCATTTTCCGGCCAAAATCATGGCAAAGGAGAAGACAAGGCAGCAGATCGCATAGGGATCGTTTAAAGAAGCAAGATCCCAGTTAAAAGCGCCTTCCCCGCCTGCTTTAATAGATTTTTCTATACTCCCTTTAAAGATACTCCAGGTATATAAAATGCCAAGAGCAAGGTTAATGCACGTTCCACTGAACGTGACAATCCATCCCCTGTTTTTGATTTGTTGCAACATATGATTCTCTCTTTATTCTTCGAGCAGTGATTCACAGCCGACGCATTAAACTGAGTATTTAAAGGGACAGAACACAAAGTCCCAGGAAAATATCCCGTTTAATGATATCCTGTGACATAAACATCTCCTAAATGGCAGGCTGAAAAACGGCCTCCGGATACGATTCAACCATCAGCAGAAAAACCGGAATTACCGGTGGAATAAATGTATTAAACAAAAGACATAATTAGAATCATAACTTCTGTTTTTGTTTTCCTGTATAAACTCCCCTGCCCGCTCTTGCTATCGTTCCTTTTTTAAAAGCGCTGTATAAAGTACTTCTGATTTTCTTTCCATCAATTCCTGTTTTCTTTTGCAATGCGGCAACATCAATTCCGTTCTTTGCCCGTTTTACAATCCTTAGTATTTGTGCTGCCTGGGCATCTCCTATATCTTTCTTAAGAGATTTGGAAGCCTTTACCGGCAGCTTTATAATTTTTTCAGTTTCTTTTATTTTTTTCAAAGCCTTCGGTTTCTTTTCAGGTTTAAGAGCTTCTTTTTTCTTTGCCGGATTATAAGCTGCGGTTGTTTCAGCCACAGTATCTGTGTCAAGATCAATCCCGAATATATCACTAAGAGCTGAATCATCCATAACTCTTGCAGTTTTCTTTTCAGCTGACTGCAACAGATTACTTGTCCTGTCTTTAAGCGCATGGCTTATTAAATCGCTCATTTTTACTTGTCTTAGTTTAAAAAAAAGCCCCGGATCTTCATCAAGCCTTGCACCCACGGCATAAAGTGTTGCCGAAACATGTTTGCACATGCTTGCCCAGTCAGGACAAGAGCAGTTGAATTTTATTTCTTTTGGCGATGGAAAGAGGCCATTATCTTTTTCCATGAAAATCTCGCCAAGAGCTTTAGGAAATTTGCCGGCCAGAAGATCCTGCAATGAATCAAGTTCTTTTGCAGCAGCGGCTTTCATCCTGTTCCACACCGGCAAACTAATTGCCTCAATCTTTATACTGATATCATAAGGTTTTGTTCTTGTTCCCTGGACAATAGCATCGACTCTGCCTGAGTTTATTTTAAGATCAAGCACAGCACCCATCCGGACATAGCTGCGTCCGCGACCTATACGATTGCTGTAATCGGCATATCGTTCAAGATTTAGATTCCAGGATTTGCCCCACCAGGTTTGTGCCAGTCTATTTCCTTCAAGAATAACCGGAGTTATACCAGGGTCTTTTTGCAACAGTTTTTTTAATTGCTTTTGTGCTTTTTCCTTCTTTTCGCCTACTGATACATATCTAGGGTAGTAGTTCCAGCGTCCCATAATCACCTTCTCAGACTTTTAAATAAAGTTATCTGAAAGTCTGCATAATTTATAATGTTAATTTGAAAAGTTCCATAAGTTCATCATTTTTCATTTCAGTTATTAATGTTTCGCCGTAACATGAAATAACATCATTTGAAAGTTTTTTCTTTTCTTCAAGCATGTTATCTATTTTCTCTTCAACAGTTCCTTTAGTTATAAACTTATGCACAATCACATTCTTTTTCTGACCTATACGAAAAGCTCTGTCTGTTGCCTGATCTTCGACCGCCGGATTCCACCAACGGTCGAAATGAATCACATGGTTCGCTTCAGTGAGATTCAAACCCACACCGCCAGCTTTGAGTGAAAGAACCATAAATGGGATATAGCTTTGGCTCTGAAACTCTTCAACGATTTTTTTTCTCCTGCTAACCGGCACACCTCCATGCAGAATCAAACCTTTCCGGAAAAATATGCTTTCCAGAAAAACGGAAAGTGGTTCAGTCATCTCCTTAAACTGTGTAAATACAAGTACTTTTTCTCTTTTTTCGTAAATTGTTTCACATATTTCTCTAAGTCTTGCAAATTTTCCGCTGTCTTTTTCTTCATATTCCGTTGTCCCGTTATACTGATCGGGATGATTGCAGAGTTGTTTGAATTTGATTATAGAAGACAATACAAGTCCTTTTCTTTGAATGCCTTCCGTTTCAACTATTGCCCTTTTCAGCTCTTCCACCACTTTATTGTATAATAATACCTGTTTTCTACTCAAATCCGAATAGGTTTTCATTTCCACCTTATCCGGAAGATCGGAAATAACCGATTTATCGGTTTTCAGACGCCGCAAGACATAAGGGCTTATGAGTTTACGTAATTTTGAATATCCGGAATTGTTGCGTTTAAGCCTTTCCGAAAAGCCTTTAAATTCATTTATATTTCCAAGCAACCCCGGATTTAAAAAATCAAACAATGACCACAGATCGGAAAGCCTGTTTTCTATAGGAGTCCCGGTCATTATAATCCTGTTGTCAGAGTTCAATTTCTTTACAGCTCGGGACTGCTTTGCGCCCGGGTTCTTGATAGCCTGAGCTTCATCAAGGATAATATAATTCCAGGCATAAGACTGAAGCCATTCATATCTTTGAACCATTGCATAAGTCGTTATAACAAGATCAAAATTATCCGCTATATTATCTGATTTTCCCTTGGCATCAGAGCCGATCTTTACGCTGCTGTGCGCCACAAAATATCTAAGACCGGGGGAAAACCGCTCAATTTCACAAGACCAGTTAAAGATAAGAGAAGCCGGCACAACCAAAAGGCTTGCTTTATGGGAGGCTTTATTTTTTTCGGATTTTAAGATATGTAAAAATGCCAGTACTTCTATTGTTTTTCCAAGTCCCATATCATCGGCAAGACAAGCCCCGAATCGCAGTGAATGAAGAAAACACAGCCAGTTTACCCCTTTTTGCTGGTATTCTCTGAGCTTTGCTTTAAATGTATTATCCGGAATCACATAAGAAATCTTTTGAGGATCAGCCATTTTGCCGATCACCGATTCCAGCCATTTTCCGTTTGTGACACTTTGATCTATCTGCGCTCCATTATCTCCCAGCAGTTTTTCAGGCTGAAGTTGAAAGCGAAATGCATCCAAAAGGCCTAAGCCTTCCCCTCCTGACAGTTTCTTTGCTTTTTCGTATGCATCCAGCGTCTGCTTCAGTTTATCAGGATCTACCGCCACCCATTTATTTTTGATAAAAGCGAGTCCTTCATATTCATTCAGCAATTTTCTTGCTTCTTCTTCGGAAATTTGCGTATCTCCCAGATACAATTGTGCGTTAAAATCAACAAGAGCTCCCATTCCCACAAATGATGGTTCGTTATCACCCATGCTTACATTAAGCCTGATACCTGAAGTACTGCTTTTCCACCAGTTTGGAATTCGGCATAAAATGCCGCATTCTTCATATACGGGAATCTCCTTTAAAAAAGAAAAAGCCTCTTTTGCATTCCATGCCAAAGGATGAAACAATTCTCCATTTTCAAGAAGTTCCGAAACCAGATCACTTTTTTCGGCTGCCCGATGCACTGTTGTAAGCAACTGCAAGAGCTTTTCATTATCCTGCCCATACTCCTGGAGCGCAAATTTCAGCGGGAGATGTTTTGATTTTCCTTTATCATTGAGTTTAGTGGAGTATGTTGCCAGAAAGGCGAAAGGCAGTTCTTCTTTTTTGTTTTCCACAAGATGGAAATAAATCCTGCCTACAAGATGAATATCAGGACTGTATGAACGGATAAAATCTTCTACAGTTCCATCATATTTTTTAATCTCGTTTACATAAGTGTTTTTAAGCCGTAACCATGTATTTTCAAGCAACCCGGCATTAAGGTAATCCGAGCCTTCCATAAGCGGTGCATCTTCAAGAAAGCGTCTTAACTCATCTTCTTCAATTGTGATCTCGGCTTTATGCCTCAATAATTCAAGATCAGGCGTCCGTGAAAGCCTTTTTGTAAAAAATCCGGCAAAATTACGCCAGTAATCCAGACAAGGAGAAAGAAGTATATTCTTATCGCAAAACCCAAGAAACAGAAGCCAGGAGTCATTATCAAGTGAAAACCTGCGGTATATTTCTTCCTGCAACAGCCTGCTGTTATTAGAAAGAGGCTTTTTTGCATCAGTCCATTCCAGATACATAGAACCGTTTGGCATAATAACTGCCATTAAATCCCGATTCACATTTTCCGGTTTCTGCGATTCCGTTTCCTTCATTTATTAAATCCTGTCCACCTTTAATATAGATAGCCGCAAGAACTGTTATCTAATGATTTAAAGCGAGCATCAAGATACGTTGTTCGCTATTTTCTGTTCAAGGTAGCTGTTTATAATATCTAAAAAATAAGCGCCGTATTTCTTATGTTTTACGGTCCCGACACCATGTATATAAAACAGGCTTTCGTCTGAACGCGGATAATGGGTTGACATTTCTATCAATGTTTTATCCGGAAAAATTATGTAAGGAGGCACGCCTGCTTTATCGGCAAGCTCTTTTCTCATAATTCTCAGCTTTTCAAACAATACACGATCATAATCATTTTCTACTTCTCTTTTCTGCTGCTTTACTTGCCTTAGATCTTCTTCTTCAATCATTCCGAAGACTTTTTCCGTTCCTTTAAAAACATCATAAGCCTTCTCAGTAAGTTTCAAACTTCCGTATTTTGCATCCTGAATCATCAAGCCATTGTTTATAAATTGTCTGGCAAGATGAAACCACTGTTTGCCCGAATAATCTTTTCCTATCCCATAAGTTGACAATTTTTCATGCTCAAAATTATATATTTTTTGCGACTGAGAACCGCGAAGGATATCGATAATATGATTTATTCCAAACATTTCATTGGTACGCTTAACACATGAAAGAAATTTCTGAGCCAAAACAGTGATATCGGCAAGTTCTTTGTCTCCTGCAAGACAGTTATCGCACATATCACATTTTTCAATTTGATAATCTTCTCCAAAATAGTTCAGCAAAGGCCTGCGGCGGCATACAGAAGTTTCGGCAAATTGTAAAAGTGCATTAAGATGTATATTTGCAACCAGCTGTTCATCTTCACTTTTCTGGTTTATAAAATATTTGATTTTACGGATATCCCCATAACCAAACAATAGCACGCACTCAGCCTTTAGCCCATCGCGTCCGGCACGTCCGATTTCCTGATAATAGGTTTCAATGTTTTTAGGAAGATCAAAGTGAATTACAAAACGTACATTCGGCTTGTTTATTCCCATACCAAACGCGATTGTAGCTACAATAATCTGCACATCATCTTTTATAAACAACTCCTGATTGACCGCACGCTCTTTATCGGATAATCCTGCATGATAAGGCCTCACAGAATAACCGCCGTCTTGTAATATCTCATAAAGCTTATCTACCTGCTTTCTTGAAAAACAGTAGATAATTCCGGACTCTCCTGAATGCCCCGACAGAAAATCAATAGTTTGAGACACAGGTTTGTCTTTAGGTGTGATATTAAGATAAAGGTTTTGTCTGTTAAAGCTTGCAATAAACTCATTTGAAACATCAAAACCAAGGCTGGATTTTATATCTTCACGTACCCGTAAGGTAGCAGTTGCTGTAAGAGCGATACATGTTGCAGATGGAAAATGGGTTCTTACACCTGCAAGCTTCCGGTATTCAGGCCGAAAATCATGCCCCCATTCCGAAATGCAATGGGCCTCATCAATTGCCATGCAATCAATTTGAAGCGAAGAAAGAAGAGACAGTGTTCTTTGGGTAAGAAGAGTCTCGGGGGCAAGGTATAGCAGTTTTACTTCTTTTTTCTTTAACAGCTCAACATTGCGGCTATATTCTTCTCCTGACAAAGAACTGTTTAGAAACAAAGCCGAAACGCCAAGTTCGGTTAATTGCTCCACCTGGTCTTTCATCAGCGAAATAAGAGGAGAGACAACAATGGTCAAGCCCTCAAATATCAGAGCCGGGATCTGATAACAAAGTGATTTGCCACCTCCAGTCGGCATGATAACCAATGTGTGTCTTTTTTGAAGAACATTTTCTATGATTTTTCTCTGATGACTTCTGAATTCACTATATCCGAATACTTCAGCGAGAATGTTTTTTGCTTTGTCTGTCATAATATAAAGTCAATTATCCGAGATGTTGATAAAGTATGAATTTTTTTGAGCCTACCATATTTTAAAGCAAAAAAAAAGACTGCCAAATAAATATGGCAGTCTTTTTTATCCAAACAAAGCCGAAAACCAAAAAGTTATTTATCCGCTAAGATTCGGCATTATCAGCTTTCAGCCTAATTTACCGATCTTCTCCAGTTCGGGAGCCAGATATTCAAGACCCATATCCTTAAGGTGTTCCATGGTCGGATAACCGGTTTCTCTGTTCCATCCAAGGGCTTCATACCAATTTGCAACAGTTACCTTGAATTTCTCCATATCAATTCTCTTATACATGACTTTTTCAATTTCATCCCATTCCATTTTGGCAGTTCTTTCATTATCTCTGCACAAGATAGCCCGGGTCAATGTATTGATTCTTTCTCCGGCCTTATAGTATTCGGCCTCAGACATTTCTATCCCAGTAACTGCAGAAAACAGCCTGGCTTCAAGACCTGTTGATTTTGTGCCTTCACCGATCTCTTCATGTTCATACAGCCAGCCCATATATTTTCTCAGCGGAAACTGAAAGCAGACAGGCAGGCAGTCTATCAGGATTCCACGCATTGTTGCATCCTTAGCCCATTTTACAACAAAAGGGCTGCCGTATTTATCAGGCTCTTTCATAATATAACTAATGAAATCGTTGTGAATCCAGTCCGGCCATTTATTGTGATGAGGATCACGAGTATCGATCATCCAGCACAATGCTCCCGGAAGTGCGGCAATCGGGCCAAAAGCATGATCTGCCAGAATACCTCTGGAAGTATATCCCCAGCCGCCAATTCCCGCAACAGGATATTTTACAGGTCTGGGGGCATCGCCTTCCCGGGCTGCTTCAAGCCCTTCATATTCAGGGTACCAGTATTTTTCCGGGCCGAGTTTTTCCACTGTCCTTCTCAATCCCTCGGCAAGGGTATCTCCAAAGCCCTTTCTATAAGCAATCATGTTTAACAGTTTGATCCACCATTCATGGTCCCGGACATCGGTAGGCATCCCCATCAGAGATTCGGTGTCAATTCCCAATTGTTTCGTATAATGCAGCCAGGGTACTATGCCGTAGTTAATTTCATGATGATTAAAGCCCAATTGTTGGGCCAATACATGTACTTCAAAACCTTTTTCGAAATTCTTTTCACCTTCAAGCCTGTCGAAGAACTGCTCATATCGGGTGTGTACACAGCCGCTCATTCCTGTTATAAGTCCTGGACGGGTAACTGCCGGTACATTTTTGAATTCAAAAAAGCCGCAACCGCCAAGACAACCGGCGGCACATGATTTGGCAAAAATCGGATAAGGCATATTATGAATGCTGCCCATCCAATCCTTGGCATGGTTATCGAATATATCTTTTCCGCCTGTCCATTCTTCCCACCAGGGATTCTCACTCTTGTTTCCCAGATTTCCATATATTAAAGGGCGTTTTCTCCTTTTCGGATAAAATTCCATCGTCGCCTTAATGGCTGCTTCAGGATCTTTAACCTTTACCTGATGTTTGCCTCCGACAAGGACAATAGCTTTAAGCTTCTTTGAACCTAATACTGCGCCCATTCCGCCCTGTCCGGTTGCATTATGCGCTCCGCATCCAACAATTGCATAACGGATAAGATTTTCACCGGCAGGCCCGATCCCGTAAATGTCACAACGGTTTTTCCCGTAACGGTCCTGCAGTATTTGCTGCGAATCGATCAGTCCCAATCCCCAGAGACCTTTTGCCGGTTCCAGACTTGGCTTGCCGTTTTTAATTACAAGATAACAAGGTTTTTCAGATTTTCCCTCAAGAATGATTCCGTCATAACCGTTCCACTTAAGCCGTGCAGGGAAATGCCCGCCGATTGAAGTATTGGTAAACTGCTCCGGATAGCTTTGGGGCAACATGCCCAAAAAATTTACTCTTCCGGAACACGGCGACATGGTTCCCGAAGCAACTCCATTCATAATAAAAACTTTACTTTCAGGATCAAAAGCCTTGATTCCTGGTTTCATTTCCTCCCAGCATAACCTGAGCGCTATCCCATAACCGCCTATATATTTTGGAACATATTTCATCGTATCAACTGTAGAGAACTCACCTGTGGTGAGATTAACCCTCAGTATTTGTCCTGCCCATCCATATTGCTCACTCATGTTATCACTTCCTCAATTTATTTATATTTCTTTAAAGTAAGACACATAGTTGGACACATCTGAACGCATACCGGGCCATCCGGCCTGTCTTTGCAAAGATCACACTTAACAGCTTTCTTCTTCACACTATTATAGTTGATCCTCGGAGGTTCAACAGGACAGGCTCTTATACATGCTGCACATCCATTACACTTTTCTTCATCTATACATCTTGCACCGGTCTTTTCATCAATATACATTGCGTCTTCAGGGCAGGCCGCAACGCATGATGGCGCTATGCACTGTTTGCAGGTATAAGCAAAATACTCACCACGGAACGGATCTCTGGATTCCCATATTCTGTTAAGTTCCAGACCGCATGCTGCCTCGTGGACTGCTGCGCAATACAACTCACAGCTTCTGCAATCCTGGCAAACCGACTCCTTGGGATCAACCATGGATATGTAACCTATTGCTTTTGGATAGAATGCAGTTTTATCGAGATATAATCAAAAGTTGTGTTTAGGGAGATAGGTGGTGTATCCATCGGTTGATTGTTACCGAGGCAATTAACCGACCAAAAAAAAGGAAAGGATACACACACCATGAATAACGATAATGTAATTATAATTAAAAA
>NZ_JBAMMY010000217.1:0-20883 GCF_051233685.1 Desulfobacterium sp. N47 | reverse complement strand
AGGTATTGTCAAAAACTCGGCATTTATTGCCTTTTGTGGTTCTCCAATGAAAATCGGAGCCCTTAAGTCCGCTCTATTGCCGGGATTTCAACTGTTGACCTGTTTAACAAGCCGCCTTTAATCGTTTTGAAATTAGCTCACATAAATAAACATATTCATTTTCTTGACAACTACACAATACTGACTATATTTGTCCAGTATATAGATTAAATTATTAAACATAAGATTTCTTGTTTTATGAACGAATATAGGTAAGGAGGAAAATTATTATGCCTATTTATGAATATGAATGCGAAAAATGTGGTAAGATTGATGAAGTTATACAGAAGTTTTCGGATAAGCCGCTAACCAAGTGTAAATCCTGTTCCGGAAAACTTCATAAACTTATATCACACAACAGCTTTCAGCTTAAAGGAAGCGGTTGGTATGTAACAGACTATGCAGGTAAATCACAAGGATCTTCGATTCCTCCCCAAAAGACCGAAAATACATCTGATTCAAAAGCCAAGAAATCCGATAGTTGCACCGACAAGAAATCAGGATAGTCTATGTCCGGAAATAATGCTGTTCCGATAAACAGCATTGATGAAACCATGTGCAAAATGGTGTTTAATCCTCTGCAGTAACTCAGGGTGGTTAAAGGCTTTTTGTTTTAAAAGATTTATTGAAATTGCCTCCGAATCCGGAGTTTCTTTATAAAGCCCAAGTAAACCGGCTTTTTGATAATTTATTAAGAAAGTTCTAACCGTCCCTTTACAAACGAAAAAGCGTGATTATTGTCTCAAAAAAAATATTATACAAATCTTAAAGTCACAAATAACATGTAAATGAAATTATTTTATTGAAGGGAGGTGGCTTCAGGATTGGGATAGTTTAGAACGTTTTAGTTTAATCTGATTATTAAATATGCTGTTTCTGCCAAAATTAGTTATAATTCGTTAAATAAAAAGGAGAACTGAAACCATGAAGCTTAAACCATTACATGATCGAATTTTAGTACAACGTGTTGAAGAACCCACAACCACTAAAGGAGGAATTATTATTCCTGACACAGCCAAAGAAAAACCGGCTGAAGGCAAAGTTGTTGCGGTTGGTAACGGAAAAATCGGTGAAGACGGAAAAGTAATTCCTCTTGAAGTAAAAAAGGGAGACAGAATTCTGTTCGGTAAATATTCCGGCTCTGAGGTAAAGATAGAAGGAGATGAATATCTTATCATGCGCGAAGATGATGTGCTTGGAATAATTGAATAATTAAATGTCGATAAACATATAAACGGAGGAAAAGAACAATATGGCTAAAATTATTAAATACAATATGAAAGCCCGTGAAGCAATGTTAAGGGGCGTACAAACTCTCGCCGATGCTGTGGTTGTAACTCTTGGACCAAAAGGAAGAAACGTTGTTATTGATAAATCATGGGGTTCACCTACAATTACAAAAGACGGCGTTACCGTAGCCAAGGAAATAGAACTTGAAGACAAGTTTGAAAATATGGGCGCTCAGATGGTTAAAGAAGTCGCAAGCAAAACAAGTGATATGGCTGGTGACGGAACAACAACTGCTACGGTTCTGGCAAGAGCTATTTATGAAGAAGGACAGAAACTTGTTGCAGCCGGTAATAATCCGATGGCAATAAAACGTGGTATTGACAAAGCTATTGAAGTGGCAGTTAAAGAACTCCATAAGATGAGCAAACCGACCAAGGATCAGCGTGAAATAGCACAGGTCGGCACAATATCAGCTAATAACGATGAAACTATAGGCAATATTATTGCTGAAGCAATGAATAAAGTTGGGAAAGAGGGTGTAATCACTGTTGAAGAAGCCAAAAGCATGGATACAACCCTTGACATCGTTGAAGGAATGCAGTTTGACCGCGGATACCTTTCACCGTATTTTGTTACTGATCCGGAAAAGATGACCGTAGTACTTGAGGACGTTTATATTCTTATCAACGAGAAAAAAATAAGCAACATGAAAGATCTTCTTCCCATTCTTGAGAAAATAGCAAAAATGGGTAAACCGCTTCTTATAATTTCAGAAGATGTTGACGGCGAAGCACTTGCTACGCTTGTAGTTAATAAACTACGTGGAACTCTCCGCGTTGCCGCTGTAAAATCACCCGGATTTGGCGACAGAAGAAAAGCAATGCTTGAAGATCTTGCTATCCTTACAGGCGGACAGGTTGTATCCGAAGATATCGGTGTCAAATTAGAGTCTATCGGTCTTGAAGATCTTGGTAAAGCAAAACGGATAGTAATAGACAAGGATAATACTACAATCGTAGATGGCGCCGGCTCACGTTCCGCTCTGGAAGGCCGTGTAAAACAAATACGTGCCCAGATTGAAGAAACCACATCCGATTATGATCGTGAAAAACTTCAGGAGAGGCTTGCAAAGTTAATAGGTGGCGTTGCTGTTATTAATGTAGGCGCTGCAACAGAAACAGAGATGAAAGAGAAAAAAGCCCGCGTTGAAGATGCACTGAATGCAACCCGTGCTGCCGTTGAAGAAGGTATAGTTCCCGGTGGCGGAGTGGCTTTGGTTCGCTGCATTGATGCTCTTGATAAGATAAAGATCAGGACAGATCAGAAACTTGGCGTAAAGGTAGTTATGCGCGCGATTGAAGAACCTTTAAGGCAGATCGCAAACAATGCAGGCGCAGAAGGATCAGTTGTAATTGATCAGGTAAAGAAAAGCGAAGGCTCTATGGGATATAATGCCGATACGGATACGTTTGAAGATCTTATCGCAGCAGGAGTTATTGATCCTACAAAAGTAGTTCGTTTTGCGCTTCAGAATGCAGGAAGTGTTGCGTCTCTTATGCTCACAACAGAAGCCATGATTGCTGACAAACCCGAGCCCAAGGGCGAAGGTGGCGGTGGTGGAATGCCTGGTGGTATGGGCGGAATGGGTGGAATGGGCGGCATGGGCGGCATGATGTAATTTCCTGCCAGACCCTATTATAAACGATAAAGCTCCTGTGATTTCTAAATTTCACAGGAGCTTTTTTATTCTTTCTACGGCATGCATCGGAATTTCATCAGCCGGCATCTTTAAGTAATGCTTCTGCAAGTGTTACGGCTATTTCATAGTCGGCAGGATCGATTTTCAGGAGAACTTCGTCTTTCTTATACTCACCGCCGTTTACAAGAGCCGGTGAAATATAAACCACCTTGCCTCCAACCTGGGGAACAAGCCGGATTATTCTTTTGTTCGTTGTTTTCATGTAATTTTATTCTTTTCTTCCAGTGCTTTTAATATTTTTTCAGCGCTTATGGGCAAACTGTTGATTTTTACTCCTACAGCATCAAATATTGCGTTGGCAATTGCAGGGCCGACAGGAGCCACGCTTCCTTCCCCGCAGGCCTTTGCACCGAAAGGTGCGTTCGGCTCATCCGTTTCCCATATGAAGCCCGCCTTCAAGCTGGCCCTCCACCATAATTGGATTTACCGGTTTGCCAACATCCATGGCAAAACAGAATGCCTCAACATCAACCTGTCCGGTTTTCCGATCTACCTTAACCTCTGCTGTTCCTGCACTGAAAATATATGCCGGTGCATAATTCCCTTTTCCTGTTTCATATATGGCTTTCATTTCGGCAGGATCGACTTCGTGCCTCCATGTGCCGTGCCCCATAACTTCTCTGCCTTTATTGTCTTCCTGAGAAGCCCATATTGCTTCTCTGAAAGTCATGCCTTTATCAGGAGTTCCCTTGATGTAAATTCTGTTATCTCCTGCCTCAAGATCATCAATCCTTGCTTCAAGGCGACCGGCAACAGCCTCAAAAAGCCTGGCCTTTGCATCGGCAGCGGCCCTTTTTGTGGCCATACCGGAGTGAAATGTTATCCTTTGACTTGCGGAACCTGCGCTGTAAGGGCATACATCGGTATCACCGGATACAATCCGGATTTTATCCATATCTATTCCCAGTTCTTCAGCTGCCATCATGGCCATTACGGTGTCAGATCCCTGACCGATATCCTGAGCACCCGAATAAAGGGTGGCAAATCCCTCCGTATGAAAGTTTTATCATCGCAGCGGCGGTATAATTAGCCGGAGTTATGTTGGCTGCGCGACTGCCCCCTGAAAGAGAGCCTCCGCTTCCTATCCCGACGCAATTGTACAGGATCTATTCCAAGCTCCCTTGCTATCAGGTCCATATGCATATTCTCTGCAAAATGTGCCTGAGGAACTGTATAACCGCGTCTTGCGCCTGCAACCGTTTTGTTTGTATATACTCTTACAGAGCTTAAGCTTATATTAGGAACCTTGTAATCTATTCCCAGAAAAAGAGTTGAAAGAAATGGTCCCGCCAACCCGGAACCGCTGTAAGCGCCGCCGTCCATTATGCATTTCACCTGTTTGGCGACAAGGGTTCCATCACGATTTACTCCTGTTTTCATATCAAAAATAATAGGGTGGCTGACTCTGGTAGTTCCAAACTCTTCCTCACGTGAAAGTACAATCTTAACCCGGCCGGTTTTTTTTGAAAGAGCTACACAACAAACATCCATGGGAAAAAGTTCCGCTTTGCCTCCGAATCCCCCACCCACTTTCGGTATAATCAGTCTTACCTTTTCCTCGGCAAGACCCAGAACGTATGCAAGAATGCTTCTGAGATTATAAGGACTCTGAGTTGAGGTATATAAAGTCACCCGCCCGTCAAGTCCCCAAACACCTATTGAAGAATGAGTCTCCATTGCGCAATGCGCCTGATATCCGGTTTCGTAACGGTGCTCAAATACCCTGTATGATTCCTTGAATCCCTGTTCCACATTTCCTGATTCGCTGAGAACCCGGTTTGATATATTTTTCTCAAATCCGTCATGGATAAGCGGAGCTCCGGGTTCCATGGCCTCAAACGGATCGAATACAGCCGGCAGTTGTGTATACTCCACACGGATAAGTTCCAAAGCCTCCATTGCTGTATCTTCATCAACTGCTGCTACAGCCGCTATTTCATCTCCTATATAACGCACTTTTTCCAGACAAAGGGCAGGCTGTTCCCATATGGGCCGGCTTGAAGCAGCAACACACATCTTCCTGTCTCCGATATCTTTACCGGTTATAACCGCTTTTACTCCGGAAAAGCTTTTGCGCCCTGCTTATGTCTATATTGAGAACCTGTGCATGAGGGTAAGGGCTTCTTAATATCTTGCCGGTCAACATCCCCGAAAGTTTCAGATCATCAGTGTAAATGGCCTTTCCAGTGGCCTTTTCCAGAGAATCAACTTTATGTAAAGGCTTGCCTACTACAGAATATTCTTTCATTTTATCCTCCATAAACAAGTTAATTCAGGTGTGTCAGGATTTATTTGTATCAGTTATATTATCAATTGCTTTCATGAGATAATAAACCCCAGCCGCCGCCCAAAGCCCGATGAAGGGTTACACGGTTTTGTAAAATGGTAAGGTCGGATGCAGACAGCTTTTTATCTTCCTGATTATAGACCTTGGGTATATTAATATCAAGTTCCGGCCTTAAGTAGTTTTCGCCCATTTTCATACAGCCCGAAATGAACATAGACGATATTATGAAATATAAAGCACCCGAAATAAAGGCTTCATCAACAAATCTCCCCGGATTTTCCATATAGACCATGCAAAGCAAAGGAAATAATATGTTCTGTCAGCTGATTAATAAAGGTTTCGTTATATACTTTTCCGGTGATTGTAGTAACAGGAAGCTGCGCAACTAATTCAGTCCAATACCATAATTCTATTTTCCTATTTATTGACAACGCCATTGCGTTTGGATAAATTGGACATAATTTTATATGATTATTCAAATAGGTCATTTTATTAAATTAAGGAGAGAAATTATGCCTGAGAAATTTGATAACATAGTAGTCGGAGCTGGATTTGCAGGTTTGACTTGTGCCGGATATTTAGCCAGAGGGGGGACAGAAAACATTGTTGCTTGATAAGGGTCCTCAGATTGGCGGGAGGGCGGCGCCTCATCCTGTCATGGGATACAATGTTGTTATGCATCTTCCTTCTCATTATGACGAGTGAAAACGGTGGCGGCGGATATGGCTGGGCGAATGCAGCCAAGGATTTTGGAGCCGGTGTCCGTTTGCATTACAGCCGGGAACCCCGTATGTATTTCAAGGGTTCCGGCAAGTCTTTCCTTACGGTTCCGAAGTGCCTGACTTCCGGAGAAGCTGCAAAATGGTTGATCGAATTTCTTGAAGCAATACGCCCTGATCTTGTCAAAGACGGGTTATATAAAGAACTGCTCCCGATGGTTGATGAAATACTTACGAAGGATTTTAAACTGATGTGCGAGGAGTGGGACGAGATTTCAGTTAAGCAATGGGTTGAGGCAAGATCAAAAAGTCCTTCGATCAAATACCTGTTTACTGCACTTATGGCCGGTTATTGCTGGACAGGCAATGCCGATTACACCTGGGAAAACGGCTCCTTCGGTAAAGGCGCTGTTATGTTTAGAATATGGATAGGCGGACATGGCTCAATGGCTGTTGCCATACCTGATCCGCTGGATGGCATCTGTATGCCTATCGCCAATGCAATAAGGGACAAATATGAATGCGAAATCAGGTGTAACCAGGATGTCTCTCAGGTCATCATAGAAGGTGGCAAAGCAACCGGTGTAGCTGTTAAGCAAGAGGGTCAGCAAGACAAGATCATCAGAGCAGACCGTGTTATCATAGCAACGACCTGGCTTGATTACCCGAACCTGTTTAAGATTATGCCTGCTTCGCTTGCCAAGAATATGAGCGAGCCTCTAAAACAAAAAATGGGCGGCGTGTTTCTTGTAACGGGTTTAAATGATACGGTTAAGCTTGATGGAGCTTTCTTTCTGATTTATGATCCCAAAACCGGTTCAAGTATTCAGGGCGGCTGCGCACAGAACATTGAGCAGCCCTGGAATATTCCTGAAGGAAAACAGCTTGTCTGGTCTTATTCGACAAAATCGGAAGAAGAGTTCAACAGGCTTGGCTTAGATGGTATTGCCGCCCAGATGAATGAAAATTTTGAAGAAATCTATCCGGGATTCAAGAATGCTATCGAATTCCAGTCTCCTCCAAAAGGCGCAGCCTATCCATCACACTACAGGTTCAGTTCATTGCCCAAGATCAGACAGAAGTCACCTGATGTAAAGGGACTTTACTTTGCCGGTGAATGTACCTGGCCAATGTATGGTCAGATCACAGATGGTACAGCCGGTACCGGTGCAAATGTGGCCAGGATGATTCTGGATGCTGATAGTCTTTAGGATCATACAGGAGGGCGACGTTCATGTTCCACTGGTTCCGTGACCGTCGCCGCACCAAGGCTCGAAAGCGCAGGTTTCCGGCTGAGTGGGAGACTTTTGTTCGTGCAAACGTGGCCCACTACTGTATGCTCGATGAATCTGAGCGTGCCGAGCTGCGTGCATTGATACAGGTCTTTTTGGAGGAAAAACACTGGGAGGGGTGCGGCGGCCTCGAACTTACCGATGAGATTCGCATCACCATCACGGCCCAGGCGTGTTTGCTGCTTTTGGGACTTCCCCATAATTACTATCGCAACGTTGACTCGATTCTTGTCTACCCGTCCACCGTTGTTCCGCCCGAATACCGTCCCGGTTTCTTTGAGAATGTAAACAGACCGGTCGAAAGTCCTGTTCCGCTTATGGGACAGGCTTTCGCCCAGGGTCCGGTAATACTGGTCTGGGATGCAGTCCTTCACGGAGCGCGCCATCCTGAACAGGGGCATAATGTTGTTTACCACGAATTTGCCCATAAACTTGACATGCTGGACGGAGCCGCCGACGGCACTCCTCCTCTTGCAGACCGCAAACAGATGGCCGAATGGGTAGCCGTTTGTTCCCGCGAATTTTTAAGACTTCGCAACCTTGCCGGTAAAGGCCATAAAACCTTTCTCGACGCTTACGGCGCAAAAAACGAGGCCGAATTTTTCGCTGTTGCCACCGAGGAATTCTTCGACCGCCCCATCGCCCTTAAGGAGCATTCCCCTGCCCTCTATCATGTTCTCAGCTCATACTACCGCCAGGATCCGGCAGAGCGCGTGAACAAAGCCTGCTCCAGTACCAATTATTAGTTTGATTGACAAAATAAGCAAATATCTATTAGAATCCCATCTTTTTAAAACTTCGGCTAACGGAAATTTTATGCCTAAGCAAGGATGAATAAACGTTGAATAGCAACAATATTGATACAAAACCGGATACAAAAACCGACGACAAAAAAGAAACCGTGGAAGATATACTTGGATGTATTCCCATTCTGGAAAAGATTGCGGATAAATCCGGGCTTCTGGCGCTATTGCCCGAAAATGAACGTATTGCTTTGATAAAAGCTGCCGGAAGAATATCAAGGCCTGATAAAAAGGAGATCAAAAAGAGATACAAGGACAGAAAACGGCAAAACAACATGGCTATCGTGGAAAAAGAGCGCAGGCTCAGAGCCGCCACAGGTATCCGCAGAGCCAGAGAAACCGCGGTCTTTGTCGCACCCGGACAGATTTCGTATACAAACGGCAATGGCGAACCTGAAGATACCGGCAATAAGCTTAAAAAACCCCGTAACTGTTATGTCTGCAAGGCCGAGTTTACAAAACTTCATCAGTTTTATGATGCATTGTGCCCGGAATGCGCAGAATTTAATTATCAGAAACGATTCCAGACAACTTCCTTGAAAGGACAAGTGGCTTTGATCACAGGATCAAGGCTGAAGATCGGATACCAGGCAACCCTGATGATGCTCAGAGCAGGAGCAAAAGTGATAGCCACTACCCGCTTTCCAAAGGATTCAGCCTTAAGATTTTCCAAAGAACCTGATTTTTCCGGGTGGGGCCGCAGGCTGCATATATACGGGCTGGATCTGCGCCACATTCCAAGTGTGGAGCTTTTTACCGATTACTTCAGGCAGACCTACCTGCGTTTGGATATCCTTATCAACAATGCAGCCCAGACTGTAAGGCGACCGCCCGGATTTTACGCTCATCTTATGAAAAATGAAATGATGGAAACGGCTCAATTACCGGTTGATGCACAGAGCCTTCTGAAAGATTATCTGTCCTGCATATTGCGGCTGGAATATGGGCAGGCAGGAAATGTCGGCATGGAAAAGGCTTTGCCTGTTACCTGGAACGGTACAGCGCCCGGCGTAGGTCTGCGCATGTCTGCCCAGCTGTCCCAGATTCCATATTCTTACGACAATTCTTTGGATGCAGCCGAGGTTTTTCCGGCCCAAAAACTTGATGCTGATCTTCAGCAAGTGGATCTCAGAAAAACCAATTCCTGGCGGCTCAAGCTTGGAGATATCCAAACTTCGGAAATGCTGGAAATCCAGCTTGTAAATTCCGTAGCTCCTTTTGTATTGTGTAACCGGCTGGCAAATTTGATGAAACAGGATTATACCGGACAAAAACATATTGTTAATGTTTCTGCTATGGAAGGCAAATTTCTTCGGTTTCAAAAAGACAGCCGTCACCCGCATACCAATATGGCCAAGGCTTCTTTGAACATGCTTACTCATACAGCAGCAGGTGAGCTTGCCCAATACGGGATTTTTATGAATTCAGTCGACACCGGATGGGTAACTGATGAGGACCCTGCAAATCTTGTAAAGCACAAACAGGAATGCCATGATTTCCAGCCGCCTTTGGATATTGTGGACGGTGCTGCAAGGGTCTGTGATCCGTTTTTCCACGGCATTTTGACAGGAAAACACTGGAGCGGTAAATTTTTAAAAGATTATTTTCCTATCGACTGGTAACAAATAAGTATAACTCAACAAATTAAAAGCCCGGACAGCCATAAACACATGTCTTTATGCACGTTAAAATCAGGAGTATTTCTTTGGATTTAATAATCGGCAATTTGAAAATTCCCATTGAAAAAGACGGGATCGATGAATATTTAAATGCCGCTTCAAAAAAGCTTGGAACAGGCAAAGAAAATATTTCCATTGTAAGAATCGTAAGCAAATCTCTTGATATCAGCAGTCAAGAACAATTTTATTATAAAATATCACTTGTTGTCAGTACTGATGCAAGCTTCAATAACAGGCAAGATTTTCCGGTACATACAGAACAAATAAATGCAAAGGGAAAAGCCGTAAAAATTAAGGACAAACCCATAATAGTAGGCTTTGGCCCAGCCGGTATGTTTGCTGCTCTTGAACTTATTGATTACGGCATTAAACCTTTGATTTTTGAACGAGGCAAAAAGATTGAAGAACGTTCAACTGATATTCAAAGATTTATAAAAGAAGGGAAAATCGATCCTGAATCAAATATCCAGTTTGGAGAAGGCGGCGCCGGTTCGTACTCGGACGGGAAGCTGTTTTCAAGAAGAAACAATAATACAAGCTATGTAAACCGGGTATTGAAGACTTTTATTAAATTCGGTGCGCCGGAAGAAACAGGATATATCAGCAAACCTCATTTGGGAACGGATGTTTTGTGTAAGATAGTTCGTAATATGAGAATCCATATTCTTGAGAGAGGCGGTGAAATATGCTATGGATCAAAAATGACAGATATCCTGATTTCAGATGGCAAAGCAACAGGTATTATAATAAATGGTGAGAAGGAGTATCTGTCTTCAGACATCTATATCGCATTGGGGCATTCTGCGCGCGACACCTTTGAAATGATGCATAAAAAAGGGGTTGCTATTGAGCAGAAGCCGATTTCGGTTGGAGTGAGAATCGAGCATCCTGTTGAAACTATTAATCTTATGCGATATGGCGATAAATATTGCAATTATCCCGGCTTAGGAGCGGCTGCGTATTCTTTGAATTATACCAACAAAAAAATTAAACGGGGAGTTTATACATTCTGCATGTGTCCCGGAGGCGAGGTGATTAATGCTTCATCCGGTCAAGGTATGCTGGTTGTTAACGGGATGAGCTATTCACAAAGATCATCGGCATTTTCAAATGCCGCCCTGGCTGTAACCTGTCATACCGATGATTATAAATCATCCGATCCATTGGCAGGAATTAAATTTCAAAAGGAAATCGAAACAAAAGCCTTTAATGCAGGAGGTCCAGGATGGAAAGCGCCTGCGCAGAATCTGATGGATTTTTTAGGTGAGAAATCTTTTGGCAGCTTAAATAATAACTCGTATAGGATGGGGACTGTTTATGCCGATATGAAAGAAATCTTTCCGGAATTTGTGGTTAAAGAGCTTTTGGCCGCATTTACAAAATGGAAAGAAGAATATCCCTTATTTATTTCAGATCATGCGATATTAATAGGTGCGGAAACAAGGACTTCTTCTCCTGTGCGGATTAAACGTAATGATAAATTTGAATCGGTAAATATAAAGAATTTGTACCCGATAGGTGAAGGTTCCGGCTATACAGGCGGAATAACGAGTTCTGCCGCTGATGCTGTAAAAGCTGTGGAAATACAGGTAATGCAGGAATAGTTTATATGATAAGTGTAGAAAATATTTCAAAAAGTTATGGCGGTTACGTCCTTTTCGATGAAGCAGGGTTTAAGATAAATTCCAAGGAAAGGGTCGGGCTTGTGGGACGAAACGGCCATGGGAAAACAACATTATTAAGACTGATAAAAAAAGAAGAGTTTCCTGACTCGGGAAATATCATCATACCAAAATCCTATCGCATAGGATGTGTTGAACAGCACATAGAATTTACCGAAGACACTGTGCTTAAAGAAGGAATGAAGGGCCTTTTGGAAGAAGAAAAAGATCATTTCTGGAAAGTTGAAAAAGTACTTGCAGGGATAGGTTTTTCCGCAGATGATTTAAAAATAAATCCAATGGAGCTTTCCGGCGGATACCAGGTTAGGCTTAATCTTGCAAAAATAATTGTATCCGAGCCTGATCTTCTTCTTTTGGATGAACCCACAAACTATCTTGATATTACTTCCATACGCTGGGTTGAGCGCTTTCTTGTTAATTGGCCGCGAGAGCTTATTATTATTACCCATGACAGAGGGTTTATGGATAAAGTTGTAACCCATGTCATAGGAATACACAGAAAGAAAATGAGAAAAATTGCCGGAGACACGGGAAAATACTACTCTCAGATAGCCCAGGACGAAGAAATTTACGAAAAAACCCGCGTTAATGATGACAAACGCAAAAAAGAAATTGAACTGTTTATAAGCCGCTTCAGGGCAAAGGCAAGACTTGCCAATATGGTGCAATCAAGAGTTAAAACCTTAAACAAGATGGAAAAAAGGGATAAACTTGAAACAATCAAAACTTTAGACTTTTCTTTCAGAAGCGCCCAATACCGGGGAAAGCGCATTCTTACCGCAAGTGATATAAACTTTTCATATGATGATCAAACCCCGCTTATCAGTGATTTTTCTATAACCATAGGATCGCGTGACAGGGTATGCATTATCGGGAAAAACGGCAAAGGCAAGACGACTCTGCTTAAAATTCTTGCCGGGGCACTTGCTCCTGTGGAAGGAGTTATGGATTACAATCCGGCTGCCATAAAAGGCTTTTTTGAGCAGACAAATGTGAGCCATCTTGTAGACAGCCGGACAATAGAAGAAGAAATCCTTTATTCTCATAATGATATTGAAAGACAGGGCGCAAGAAATATCTGCGGAGCCATGATGTTTGAAGGAGATTCCGCTTTAAAGAAAATAGGTGTTTTATCAGGCGGTGAAAAGAGCAGAGTGCTTATAGGAAAGCTGCTTGCAACTCCTGTTAATCTTCTTCTTTTGGATGAACCTACAAATCATTTTGATATGGAATCCTGCGATGCATTACTTGCCGCTCTCGATTCTTTTGAAGGGGCAATAATCATGGTTACACACAATGAAATGTTTCTGCATGCACTTGCAGAGCGCCTTATAGTATTCCAGGATGAGAATGTGCATACTTTTGAAGGAAGTTATCAGCGGTTTCTGGAAAAAGAAGGATGGAAAGAAGAAAAAATCACAGAAACAAATACCAATACAGGCCCAAAAGTAAACAAGAAAGAACTGCGCCGTCTTCGTTCAGAAGTAATTACTGAAAAATCAAAAGCAATAAAACCCATAGAACAAAAGATCACAAAGATCGAAAACGAAATCGAAACTCTCGAAAAAGAGCTTAACAGCTGCATGGAAGCCATTCAGAAAGCATCGGAAAACAAATCAGGCAAACAAATCACAGAACTGTCTCAGGCTATTCATACTCACCAGACATCCATAGACAGGCTTTTTAATGACCTGGAAGCACTTACCGATGAATTGGAAGAAAAGAGCGCTGTATATGAGGAAAGACTGAAACAGATAGAAATTCCGGAAGATTAAATCAATCCGTTTCGCTGTATTCCTTCAGCATCTTTTTCAGGCTTTGATAATCGGTTTTTCCGCTGCCCAGAACGGGGATTTGTTCCAGCTTTATTACTTTTCTTATATTATGTAACCCTGATAAGCCGTTTTGCCGTATAAGCCCGTTTGCCTCTTCGCGTGTTATATCCCTTGAAGTAAAAAGCACAACCTCGGGATGATATTCGGAAGGCGTTGCTTCAACGGCAAGTAAAGGCCCTTCTTCGCTTTTATCGGATAAAGCATTCATAAGAATATTTTCAATGGCAGGAAGTGAAATCATTTCACCCCCAAGTTTTATAAAACGCTTTAATCTGCCGCAAAAAGTTAATATTTTGTTTTCATATTCTTTTACAAGATCTCCGGTATCATAAAATATTTTGTCTTCAAATTCCACAAAAGGAGATTTGACTTCAGATTTCAAATAGCCCGCAAAAACATTCGGCCCTTTTACCAGAAGCAGCCCCTGTTTACCCACCGGCACTCTTGTTCTTTTTTCAGGATGAATTATGGCATATTCCATTGACGGAAGTATTTTTCCGATTGTTCCGGCAACAGGATTTTTATCGGAATTCACACTCACAACAGGAGAGCATTCGGTGATGCCGTAGCCCTCACATACTACTGCATCAGGACATGTCTGATGGAAAAGATCATATACATGATCAGGGCATTTTTCAGCTCCGGTAAATACCAGCCTTATACTTGCAAGATCCTGCGGTTTTGCCGCTTTTAAAATTCCGTTAAGAAAAGTAGGCGTTCCCAACAGCAAAGAAACTTTATATGCCTTTATCAGACCTGTCAGTATAACAGCTTCGGTAGGATTTGAGTGATAAACTGTTTTGATACCTGCGCATAACGGCAAAACAATAGTGCCTGCAAGCCCAAGAGAGTGAAAAGGCGGCAGCATCCCAAGCAGGCGGTCATCCGAATAAAAATGTAAAACTGTGGAAAAATCCTTTAAATTACTTAAAAAATTATGATGCGTAAGGGGAACTGCTTTGGGTTTGGTTTCAGAGCCGCTTGTAAACAGGATGGCGGCAGTATCTGAAATTTCCGGTTTTGAAAGGATGCGGCGAAAGAATCTGCTTTTAACAAAAGCCTGAGCTTTTTTAAATACTGAAATATTTTTCACAACATTTTCAAGTTCTATCCAGTTAACATCTATTGAAGAATAATCAATTCCCTGATTTTTAAGCCTTTCAAGAAGAGCTTTAGCAGTAATTATATTTTTTACCGATACCGTTTCAAGGCAATGCTGCATGTAAGATTTCCCAACGGTCCAGTTTATCATTACAGGTGTTTTGCCGCTAAAAATTGCAGCAAGATATACAATGGCTGCGCTAACAGATGCAGGAAGCATTATACCTATTACATTTTCCGGTATTTTCTCCAGTATGGGTTTTAACAATAAAACCGCAATGATAAGATCACGGTATGTTTTTGATCCGCTTATCTGATCGGATAAAATAATTTTTCCGGGATTTTTGATTGCCTGTGACAAAAAGAAATCGGCAATGGATCTTCCTTCAGGAATGGAAACAAGCGTTTTTGAGCTATCTTTAAACCATCCGGACGGTATGGATTTAAGTGTTTCCACCTTTTTCCCGATTATCTGGCCGTAAGCAGCAAGATAGCAATCCCCAACGGTTTTAAGGGCACCGACATCTTCTATGGGAAAACCAAATTCATTTTCAAGCCATCCTATAAGCTCGACTGTTTTAAGGCTGTCAATTCCCAGTTCGTGTGAAAGCCGGTCTTTATCATTAATTTTTGAGATCCCGGTAATATCTGTCAAATAAGCGGAAACAATTTTTTTTGTTTCCGAAGGGACCAATGACGGATCACCGGTTATTTTTTTTGTTTCAGGTTCCGGCAGTATCTTATATTTTTTTTCTTCCCACCAATAATAGGGAACATAAGTATTTTGCAATGGATCATGGTTGTAGAAATTCTCCAGATATTGATTTATTGTCAGTCTGTCGGCATGTCTTGGGATATCATCAGGCTCTTTAAATTCTACCGATACTTTTCTTTTGGGAATAAAAAATATACCGTTTGCCAGAACACAAAATATATGTTTGATAAGATCACGAAAAACAGACGGGGATATTCCTCTTGCATAACCGAAACTGCTGCCCCATAACCCTTTGGTTCTGACCAGTACTATTTGAATATCAGGAATTTCTTTTAATATATGGTCTACTATCCCATTTCCTCCAACATCTTCCAGATAGCTGCGATAAATGTGTCCCGAAGGATATATCAATACATTATCGCCATCTTTAAGAGCTTTAACTATATCATTTATGGCCAGGCGTATCTGTTCGCTTTTGCTGCGGTCACTTTTTTCCATATCGGGAATTATGACAGGCCTTAAATGTTTCATTATCAGGCGGATAAAAGGTCTGTTTGTCTGGGCTTCATCGCCAAGCGGTCTCGGTTTAAACTTTTTGTGAAGCAATGACATGATAATTACAGGATCTATCAGAGCCGGGTGGTTGGGCAGAAAAAGTATCCCTTTGCCGGTTTTTTTCTTTATCGTTTCAAGTCCTGTAACTTTGAGATAATAACGCAACTTCAGCAAGCGTATTATGATAAACCTTATGATCGTCTCAAACATGATTTATCCCCTTTCGTTTTTGTATCGCCAAAAAACAAAACGAGGCTGCAATAGAAAAAATTCCCAAAACCGCCAAATTGGCTGCCGGACTTAAGAAGCGATCCATATAGATAAATACCTGCCCGGCAATAAGCATAGCTGAAAATGAACAAAAATTAGATACCGCAATGATTTTCCCTTTTTCATCCGGAGACGGCCGGATCTGGATAAAACTTGTTACAGGAATAAGAAAAGCTCCTCCGCAACATCCGGTTATAAAAAGAAAGATAAAAAGCAAAATCCGTCTTATATTTTCCGGCATATCCGGAGTGGTAAATGTTAGCAACAAACCTATGCCCATGCCCAGGGAAGCCGGGAAAAGCACGCTTGACCATGGTTTTGTAGCAATTATTCTTGCCGCCAGAAATGATCCTGCGCATATGCCGATCATCAGCGAAACGGTAAGAAGACTTGTTAAAGTGCGGGTAAGCCCAAGTTGATTAAGGCCGAATGTGTTAATGTTTAATACTGCCAAAAGACTCAGAAAATAAAAAAACGCATCACCAATTACGGCTAATAATAAAGGTGGGTCTTTGCATATCGCAATAAACTCAAATATTGACCTCAGAGGCCCGGTAAAAGGAAACGGAACCGATGCCCCCACTGGCGCACTCTTATTTACCCCAAAGCTTATTATAACTCCCAATAGGGCTACCAACAATACAACGGCGGCGACAAGCACCTGACCTGAATCTGCGCCCATGAAAACCCCGTTTGCATCAAGAACAATACCTGCAAGAGAAATACCTGCCAATATTGCCGCGGTGCTGGCGAATTTTACTACAGCATTTGCATGGCCTACGTATATTTCCGGATAAAGTTCCGGGATGGAGCCGTTTAATGCAGGCCCGAAAATTGCAGACTGAAGTCCCATAAGAAATACCATGGAAAGTATACAGCTCCAGTTTACTGTGATAATGCCGAATGCTCCGATTATCATTGCCAAAAGCTCAAGAAATTTTGCGCCTATAATAACATTGCGTTTAGAAAAACGGTCGGCCATCCATCCTGAATAGGCTGAAAACAATACAAAAGGCAGGGAAAAAAGAATCGTGGCTTTGCCCTGCAATTCACTTTTTCCGGCAACAACGGCCATAAGCATTGCAGCCTGCTTGAAAAAGTTATCATTGAAAGCGCCCAGAAAATATGTGGAAGCCATAGCAATAAATTTTGATCTTCCCTGTTTTATCTTTAGCATTATGTCGGGTTCAAAATTCATTATAACCACCTATATATAATTTGAAACAATTGTAATATCACGTCGGACAGTAACCGCGTAATCTTAAGCGGTAATATCGGAAAAAGTTAAATTGCATATTTATATCATAAATATCTATCTGAATATATAAGTTTATTAACAATCAAAAGCATATTTTATCCTGTCTGATGCAGTGGATGAATAATTCCAAAGTTACTTTCTTTATAGTTGACAGGTTTTTTTTATATTGCTAAAAATACAAACATATAAAGTGGAAGATCATGATAGTTTACTGGAGTTAATTGCCAAATAAAGTCAAGAAATTGAAAGGAGGGTAAACGGAGCATATGAAAGCGAAGTCCTTAGTTATAATAACATTAATTGTTGGAATTGCAGCCCTTTTTCTTTCAGCGTCCATATTTGCCGGATCAACAATCCCCGATACTATAAAGCTTGAAACCAAGGGGTATGAATCGCAAAAAGGGGCTGTTCAGTTCGCGCACAAAAAGCATACCGAAGAGTATAAAATCACATGCGGTGATTGTCACCATGACGCAAAAGGCAAGCCTTTAGCTGATCTTAAGGCTACAGATAAGGTCCAGAGCTGCATAGAGTGCCATAAGAAACCGGGTACAAAACCAAAAGGAAAAGATGCTCCTAAGCTTTCGGATAAAGAAACGCTTGAATATAACGCAGAAGCATTTCATAAAAACTGTATAGAATGCCATAAAGCTTACAACAAGAAAAACAATACAAAAGCAGCACCCTATACTTGTGCCAAGTGCCATGCCAAGAAGTAAATAAAAGATATTTTCAAAAAGCGGTTACACAAATTAAATACACAGGGCCGGTTTTCAAAAAGAAAATCGGCCTTTTTTTTGCAGTAAATCATACCTCCGACTTTCAGCGTTTCTTTTTCTCCCATTACTTCCGGCCGACGACTGTCGGCTTTGCCCTGCTGATAAATTAACTGTAAATATGATGGCCAATAAAATCAGAGCTGTGTCAAAGGCTACCGGTCTTGCTGAAAGCACAATAAGCATAAAATATTCCCCCAACAGTTTTAATTACACCCCAGGAAGTTTAAATTCTTGACAAATAGCCATTGATATCGGAATGTTTTAAATATGATTTACAGACAGACACTTAAAACAAAGTTTGGTTTTGAAGATTTCAAACAGGGGCAGGAACAGGTGGTGGAAAAAATTATTGCCGGTGAGTCGACAATTGCAATTTTTCCCACCGGTGCCGGAAAGTCATTATGTTATCAACTTCCCGCCCTACATGAACAGGGACTGACACTTGTAATTTCTCCCTTGCTCTCGCTTATGAAAGACCAGATCGAATTTCTGAAAAAGAAGAAGGTGCCTGCAGCAAAGCTTGATTCGGGAATGAGTGCTACAGACTATCACAATACACTGGAAGCTGCAAAGCAGGGTAAGCTTAAGATTCTGATGATTGCCGTGGAACGCTTAAAGAATGAACGATTCAGAACCCAGCTGCGGCAGATGAAGGTTTCTCTGCTGGTGGTGGACGAAGCTCACTGCATATCCGAGTGGGGGCATAATTTCCGGCCGGACTATCTTAAGATTCCAAAGTTCGGAAAAGAATTTAATATTAACAAAACATTGCTTCTTACGGCTACCGCCACCTCCAAAGTAGTAAAAGATATGTGCCATAAATTCTCAATTCCTGAAAGCAATGTTGTGCTAACCGGCTTTTACCGGAAAAATCTCTTCCTTCGTGTTCTTCCGGTGCAGGAAGAAATAAAGGATAAGACCTTAACAAAAGTACTATCCGGAAAACCGGAAGGCCCTGCCATTGTATATGTTACTCTTCAAAAAACAGCGGAAAATATTGCCCGTGTCCTCAAAGAAAAAGGGTTTGATGTCGAGGCTTATCATGCAGGTATGAAAAATGATCAGCGGGAGGCCGTTCAAAACCGTTTCATGAGTAGTAATAATAGTATTGTGGTTGCTACCATCGCCTTTGGTATGGGTATTGACAAAGAAAACATCCGAAAAGTAATTCACTATGATCTTCCAAAGTCAATAGAAGGCTACAGTCAGGAGATCGGACGGGCCGGAAGGGACGACGCACCGTCCCTTTGTTGCGTGCTGGCAAATCGAAACGGCCTGCCGGTGCTGGAGAATTTTATTTATGGAGATACTCCGGATATGGATGGTATCCGTTTTGCACTTGATTCTATTAAACAGTCCCTATCCCGGGTTTTTGAGGTCAGACCCTATACATTAAGCCGGGACTCGGATATTCGGCTCCTGCCGTTAAAAACCCTGCTGGTTTATCTTGAGATGGCAGATATTATTTCTCCTAAGTTTACTTATTTTGAGCAGTATCCCTTTCAGTTTTTAGTTTCGGCGGCTGAAATTACAGAAAATTTCGATAACGAAAGGATAAGTTTTGTCAGAACTATTTTTTCGCATTCTAAAACCGCTAAAACCTGGACTTACCCGGATATCGATGCAATTGTTTCGGAATCGGGATCTGACCGGCAGCGGGTTCTGGCGGCACTGGAGTATTTTCATGGCAAAGGATGGATAGATCTCCAGCCCAGATCCGGTGTGGAAGTATATGACATTCTTGCTCCTGATTTTGACACAGATCAAATGGCTGAATACCTGATGGCGCTGTTTAAAGAAAAAGAGGACAAGGATGCAGCCCGGATACATGCCATGATCGATATGTTTGAAAAAGACCGGTGTATTGCACAGAGCCTGTCCGCTTATTTTGGTGAACAGCTTTCGGCTTCCTGCGGCCGCTGTTCGACCTGTCTGAACAAACAGCCGCCCAGGTTGCCATCCATAAACCTTCCGGCTTTAACCTCCTATGATTTTAACGATCTTATCAAACCTCTTAAGGAAATAGCCTTATTCCCTCTGCCGGTTCATCTGGCTACCCGCTTTTTATGCGGCATATCCACGCCCCGGCTTGTTCAATACAAAGCCAAACAGAAACCCGGTTTCGGGCGTCTGGAAAAGTATCCATATAAGGATGTGGTAAAATGGGTTGTTCAAAACAGTCCGTATCTTCAGAATTAAATATAAAAACTTAGTTTAATCCCTTACTTAGCTTTGCGGCAGGATGCGGACGCTTATACAGCAATTGTCATAAATCTGTTCTGTTTGGGCATAGCTTCGAAATATTATTATGACAAATGCTATAGCTCAAAATGCTCATGGCAATCCCGGCTTATAAAAAACATGTTTGAGAGTTTTTTCCCAATTCTGTACCTCAAAAACATATTTTTTCAGGTTAAATTTATGCTTAAAATTATTTTTTTCTTGTTCTTTAAAACAGTTACATTTTAATGTGAATAATACTATATGTTGAATAAAAATATTGACAAGCAACTATATGTTGTGTATAAGTAATCATCTTGCTAAAAAAGTTAAATAAACCCTTATATCAATTATCATAAAAACCATACCTTCTGTAAAGCAGTGTTGAAAATGGTTTTATTAAGGTATTTTAAATCGTTTTTGTTCCTGGTTTGTTAAATAATTCACTGAAAAAAATTATGAGCTTTTATTCTTTTAACGGGCGGGCATTTTTGTTCCTTTTTACAGACAACAATTATTTCTTTTCAGTAGTGTCCGGTTAGGTTTTTGCATATAAAGTTTGTTCTTTGACAATTCGATTATCAGACTGTGTATTTTTTCCACAGGCACGCAATTCATTCTGGATATTGTTTCTAAGCTGACGAATCCTTTTTATTGATA
>NZ_JBAMMY010000208.1:0-1014 GCF_051233685.1 Desulfobacterium sp. N47 | reverse complement strand
ACGGCCGCATCAAAAACTTGACAAAAAAACACCGGATATGGTCTACTGGGAAACATTTCCCAGGAAAGAGGCAGCAGCCTGAATAAGCAGTTTATCACTTTTAAAATGCATTTTGCTGTTCAAACAATCCCGACCACCGCTCAACCGTTGGGAAGATTTTTGGGAACATCGGGCCGCAATCTGAAATCGTTACCCATAAATTTGTCGCACACCCACAGAAAAGTTTCCGAATTATATTTTCAGGAGATGAATTCAGATTACTTTATAAAGATTCAGAAGCAATTTTATGTAAATTTATCTGTAATATGTTTATAGCATTTGTCATAATAACATTCCGATTGCTTGGCTGTAATTGGATATCGGAACAGCTTTATGACAGATGCTATAAATTATAGATTGAGTAAATGAGAATGGAATCTATGCTTATTCCTGATGCATGGCGTAAAACGCCAAAACACCGCAGCCCATGGGGTTATTATCAAATCCTAACCGATATGCCGGACCACAGGATAAGAAGAATAGTTGTTTATCCCGGGCAGAGTTTAAGCTATCAGCGGCACTTCCACCGTTCTGAACACTGGTATGTGATACAGGGATATGCAGCAGTAATCAAAAACGGTATCGGTTACGCACTGTCTCAGGGTAAAGCCATAGATCTGCCTGTGGAATGCTGGCACCGGATCAGCAATCAAGGCAAAGAAAACCTTGTCTTTATTGAAATACAAACCGGGGATAACTTTAGTGATAATGACATTGAAAGGGCCGAAGATGATTATGGAAGGGTTTAAAAGCAATGGTGCAGGACCCTTTCTTTTAAGCTTCGGCTTTATAAACAAATACTGATTGAATATTCAAAGATCATAAATGTGTTATGTAAGGAGTTGTCACAAAATAACCTTTACATTTAAAACGTACATGCTATACTGCATGCATGGAAATAAGGTTGATAAAAAAACGCTTCGAAATGCTTGCGCCAATACTTGACGAGAAAACACTCAGACTTTTTGTCGCTAC
>NZ_JBAMMY010000207.1:0-22217 GCF_051233685.1 Desulfobacterium sp. N47 | reverse complement strand
GTAGCGACAAAAAGTCTGAGTGTTTTCTCGTCAAGTATTGGCGCAAGCATTTCGAAGCGTTTTTTTATCAACCTTATTTCCATGCATGCAGTATAGCATGTACGTTTTAAATGTAAAGGTTATTTTGTGACAACTCCTTACTGACATTCATTGGCGGTTTGGGCATCCAAATCTTCAAACGCTTTATCAGCTCTTTCTATCACTGCTTTGCGTATAGATTCGTTGAGATTGCCGATTTGATTTACCGAATCTTTAAATTTATCGACATCGTAGACCACGAGTGCGTAGAAATTTCCATTCTTACTTACCCATGAGTCGACCATTTCGGTGCCTGACAAGCTCATGTCCGTAATCTGTTTAGAAACATGAACAATATGTTGTTCATCCGCAGCTTGATTGCCGAAGTTTTCTCCACCGGTGGTGGTGGACTGATAATCTTTCAACATTGACGTTATTTTTGTCTGAAGCTTTCTGGCAATCTCAGTACGCGCCCGGCCGATAGCGGATTCCCTGGCTAAAGAGGGATTGCGTGTACTTCCGCATGAACCAACGCCACAGATCTTGGATGGACTTTTCTTATCTTCCTTATGTGAATTGCAGCCTTTTGTCACCCAGTCCGGTGCGCCATCAAACTCTCTCTCCATTACCAATTCCGGCTTTGGCGGTACTTTCTCCGCACAGGCGAATAAGCCTATTCCCAAACACACCATCATAAATCCCAAAAGAATGTTGCAACAAACCTTTTTTATCTTCATCTCGTTATCCTCCCCTTATTTTAATAGAACATATTTATTGTAGCCGTTCTTTCATCTTACGAACAAAATCCCCAGACAACTCATCCAGAACTTGATATATGGCCTTTTGGGCAGCCTTTGTTTTATCGGATGCACCAGCGATTGATTCTCCTCCACTTGTGGCGCTAATATCCTTACGGATCAAATCACAGCAGGTCAAAGTCATATGCGCCCGATAAATTGGGAACCCCGCTCTGTATCCTGAAAATGCTATTGATCCATCGACCAGAACCAATAGATCCGCCTTATCGGCAAATTGTTTCATGACTTCGTTGGGTGTGCATTGCCCATTACATATCTCAATTCCCTTTACGGTAAACCCGGATTCCTTTAGCTGCCGGATTAAACGGTGATTAAATTTTTCAAGTTTAATCACCGTATCCATGTTCTCGATTGAGCTTATGATAATTACATTAGAAGTATTTTCAGTCCTGAGTTTGTAGCCAACCTCCAAGATGGGACTCCTCAGACGATCCTGCCACGCATCTGAGTTTTCTTTCAAGGCGGCCCTGACCACATCACGCCATGCCGGGCCTATTTTCAAGGCATTTTCTTCCTTGCCGGTCTTTCCAATATCACTGACAGTTATTACTGCTACCCCCTTATCATCGCAATGTACTGTCATATCCGACTTTTCCGAGCGTGCCTGGAATTGAGCCAGTAGCGGTAAGCGAGCAACTGGTATGTCTCTATCATAAACAGCCATTACTTTTACCGGCTCAGGAAGACTTCTTCCAATTTGGGCATGTTGCCCATTGCCGCTCAAACAGATGATATGTATCTTTTCTAATATCTGATTGAGTTTTAGGCACGGATTCTCCCGTATTTTGAGAATCTGCGGTCCGCCACAGATGGATGCAACCATGCGTTTCGTATCTGCATCCTCATATTTCTGTGTCGCCACGATCAGTTTTTGAATACTCATCACGAGCTCATTGCGAGATAGCAACGTATCGGACTCATGTTCAAGTTGTGCCGATTGTTCATAAAGATCTTCCGCTTCGGCAGTGAGCCGTGCCGATGTACGAGCCTTGTGCATTACCGCCATGGAATAATGGCATTTGGCTTTTTCGTCGAAAAACCGATCGATTATCTCGACCCCCTCGACGGTGAAGATTACATGTTGTCTATTCCGGATAGTAATACTTTCATTGGATGACTCTCTCACTGGTTTGGAACCGCCATGATTCTCTATCCGATGTTCCGAAACCGACAGCATCTGCTCTTCCAAATGAACCTGAATCTGCTTGGCTATTTCAGCACGGGCGTTTGCATCCGCACGTTGGATATCACCATCCTTATCGCGTGTCCTTGTCGCTACACCAATACCAATCAGATATTGGCCAGTAGAAAACGCAGGATGGTTACCGTTTGGGAGCCAGACAGGTTTAGTCTCGGCACAGGCACTCGCGAAAAAAACCATACTTACGAAAACAAAACATCTTAACAAAGATCGCATATTTTACACCACGTATGACACGAGCTTTCAATTCAAGCTTGCACCTTGTTCTTTGAGTTTTCTTTCATCAGCCTGGAACTCGTTAATTTTTCCTATCGCATTAATACACTCATCATCGCCTGGATAAAAATTCTGAGCTTTCTGCAGTTCGTCCAGCGCCTGCTTGTAATCCATTCCGCTATAACCGAGCGCTATACCAAGATTGTAATGCGCTCTGGCCCGCCATTTGGGTTTGATCTCAGGATTACTATCAGCAGTATTGCAGGCTGACTTAAACCGTTCCACGGCCAAGTTCCAATCGCCCCTTTCCGCAAATTTCCGGCCGTTTTCTAAATCAGGAAGCGACCCATCTTCAAAAATGGTAACCGACTCAATAACTCTATAAGGTGCTATCATCCGCATAAAATCATCAACCGTCTTTTTATAAAGACCTTCGAAAACGGTATCTCTATCCCAATCAATACTTGGTCGCTTACCTTCCTCCGAAACGCTTTTGTTTGCATCAGATTTAATCGCCTTTGTTGCAAGTATTTTTCCGGTTGAAGTATCAACCACTTTGAATTGGGTGTTCAGGTTCCATATCCCATCGATATAATATGTATAACAAGTGTATTTTTGTTTATTGGCATTGTAACAAGTACTTTCGTTGGTTTTTGATTTTTGATCATAGTTATGCCTGGTTATGTTCCCAAAAATGAGTGCGGAGCTGCCCATCATTTTGCCGAGCTTGGCTCCGGATTGGGAATCAAACGAATCCGTCATATTTAAATTCTGTTCATGCAGAATATTACCCGTATGCGCACGGTCAACAACCTCAAATCGCCCACAATTGTTCAGTTCCTGAGTAAGCAACCCCTCGACTTCTTTACCGCCTGTCCCGTCAATATTCCCAATTGCAATCGTCTTATACGATGCAAGATTGATCTCTGCCGGTTTCATGCGCGGCACCTTCAAGGTTGCTGCACATCCCGCCAAACCCAAAATCATTATAATCACTATAGCCGGAACCAACTTCATGAAGCATTTTCTCATTATTTCTTCTCCCCCTTTTTAATCTTTTGTTTGTTATAATTCCTATATACGTATCTTTTCCAAAACATACATCTTTTATACTCTTAAAAACGGTTTTTAATTTTGCCATTATTACGAAAGAATCCCTTTCCCAAGCTTTGGATATGTCTCTGATGGTATGACGGCAATTGTTCCGGTATCGTCTGCAAGCATGAAATAGCCCTGTCCCAAAAAAAGGAAAGACTCTGTTACCTTGCCTTTTACGCGCACTAATTCATCTGTGTATTTGGAAGGTGAAGCGAGAATATCTGTGATTTTTGTTGTAGTGGATAAGGGATTATTACTACATGACAGAACTAACGAAAGCGGGATAACTGTAAGTAATATATATATTCAATGGTTTGTTGGCGTTTAGTATTTTAATCATAACTGAATCAGCATCCGCCTGATTGTTTCTATATTAGTACGAGAGCAACCTTTAAATAATTGTGAAACTTTTTGCTCATAGCATCATCACATTATCGATGAATGCTTTTAATTGGAGTTGGCTTATCAGTTTGAATTGGCAAAATCAACTTTTTTTTATTCTTTTTATAGCAAATAAGGAAAACTTTGAAACCGGCTCTTTGGTAATGAAATAAATGGGATTAAAAAAAGTGGAACAGGAAAAATTTACTGAGGTGCTTTATTTTTTCCGGGGGAATTGATAATACTTTTATGGTTTGAAGTGAACCGGATGTATCCGGAAACCGGCAGTGGAAAAATGCCGATCCCCTGTTAAAACGTCTTCTAACCCCAGTTCCATATAAGATCGTATCATGTTCAATGGCGGTCAGACCATCAGAAGATTCCCCAAGAGCGCCGGCATGGTAAAGAGGGTCTTTCGAAAGAGGGAGGGAAACCCTATCATAATCATTAATTGGCACAATCCGGAAGGCGGGACGGCTCCTGTATAGCACTGTAAAGTTTTCCCCGCGTTTAACCTCCTCAACAATTTTTGTTAGAGATGCGCGAAGTTCCTTTGTGTTTATAGTTTTTTGCATTGTAAAAACCTCATTCCTTTAATTTTAGTGCCCGTTATTACGGTTCAGCAAAGAAGATAATGTTCAACTTAAGATTATCTTTTTGCCCATAAGGTGTCAAATGGTTTTTGGCAACATGTTTTTCATATAAAATGCTCAGAGTCGAAAATTCAGTGGTGTATTTTTTATGAATATAAATGGTTGACCAATAAATGATGCATTATTATATTAAAGACGGATTATTTGCAAAGCCATCGGTTTTGAATTTTATGAGATTTATTATGCTTATTCATGACACTATATATTTCTGGAAAGGTTGGGGCGGCAAGCTGAATCTTGCAAGCGGTATGTGCAAGCTAAGAATATATGATCTGACAAAGGCGGCTGAAAAAGGTGTAGCGACTTTAAGGCCTATAATCGTTGTTGTATCGGATATGCCTGAAAGCAAAATGTCGGTCAGAAGCTGTGCCGGTCATATAGCTACAATGGTGACAAAAGACTTTCATATAGATCCTCACCGAATGTTGTGGATTGAACATTACCCGTTAAAATACTACGGGGAAAGAAATGAGCGTATCATACCTGAAATTTTTGAGGCTGTTGAATTCGAATGGAATGATGATAGAGCAATAAAACCTAAATGGAGGATTTTGAAACCTCCATTACTGGATGAAATCAAAAAGACTTTATATTAAAGTCTATTGTTGATTTAATAAAAAAACGTGATAGAAGTTGCTTAATTTTTTTTTACTTAACGGTTTGGACATAAAAGATCTATTTTATAATCATATGAAAGAATATAATAAAAAAGCACTGCTTGCTCTTGAAGACGGAAGAACCTTTGCCTGCAGAAGTTTTACAGGAGAAGGGGAAGCCTTCGGTGAGATCGTATTCAATACGAGTATGACCGGATACCAGGAAGTAATAACAGATCCTTCCTACAGTGGTCAGATGGTTACAATGACTTATCCTCTGATAGGAAATTACGGAGTAAATCACGAAGATATCGAGTCTGCCGGAATAAAAGTATCTGCTTTTATAATAAAGGAATATCAGGATATTCCAAGCAATTTCAGATCCGAAGGAAACTTGAGGGACTATCTTCTGAATGAGAATGTTCTTGGAGTTGAAGATGTTGATACACGTGCGGTTACCAGGCATATCAGAGACACCGGAGCAATGCGGGCTTATATTTCAACATTTGATACGGACCCTTCTTCTCTTGTTAAAAAGGCCAAAAACATACCAAGTATGGTAGGGCTCGATCTTGTCAAAAGAGTTGCGACTGATAAACCTTATTTCTGGTCTGAAGGAAAAGTGTTGCCATGCGGTCAGAAAGCCGAAAAACTTGATAATTCCGTATGGGGTAACAAAGATGGCAAATATTGTGTTTTAGCTTTTGATTTTGGAATAAAATACAGCATTTTAAGATGCCTTGAAGACGCAGGTTTCAAAATTTTGGTTGTACCGGCTTCAACTGAGGCTGCTGTTGTTAAGGCAATTTCGCCTGACGGTATTTTTCTTTCAAACGGTCCCGGTGATCCTGAGCCTGTTACCTATGCAATAGATACAATCCGGTCACTTCTGGAATACAAGCCTATATTCGGTATATGTCTCGGACATCAGCTTTTAGGCCTTGCACTTGGAGGAAAAACTCATAAATTAAAATTTGGACACAGGGGAGCAAATCAGCCCGTTAAAAATCTGTTGACAGGCAAAGTGGAAATAACATCCCAGAATCATGGCTTTGTTGTGGATATTGAAAGCTTAAACTCAAATGATGTGGAACCGACGCATATAAATCTTAACGACAACACCCTCGAAGGTTTCAGACACAAAAAACTTCCTCTTTATGCCGTTCAGTATCACCCGGAAGCATCTCCGGGTCCTCATGATTCCCGTTATCTCTTTAATGAATTTACAAAGTTGATAAAAAATGCCTAAGCGCACCGATATAAATAAAATTCTTATTATTGGAGCAGGTCCTATAATAATCAGCCAGGCCTGCGAATTTGACTATTCCGGAACACAAGCCTGCAAGGCCTTGAAAGAAGACGGATATGAAGTTGTGCTGGTAAACAGCAATCCCGCCACAATTATGACCGATCCTGACATGGCTCACAGAACATATATTGAGCCGGTTACTCCGGAAATAGTTGCAATGATAATAGAAAAAGAGCACCCGGATGCTTTGCTGCCTACACTAGGCGGGCAGACCGGCCTTAACACAGCCATTGAAGTGGCAAAAATGGGTGTTCTGGAAAAATTCGGGGTTGAGATGATCGGGGCATCCATTGAGTCTATAAATAAAGCCGAAGACAGGGACCTTTTCCGCAAAGCCATGAACAGAATAGGGCTTCGGATACCCGAAAGCGGCATTGCCACCAATATGGAGATGGCAATAAAGATAGTAGATACAATTGGGTTTCCGGTTATTGTAAGGCCAAGTTTTACTTTGGGAGGCACAGGAGGAGGGGTAGCATATAATTTTGAGGATCTTGAGATAATAGCAAAGTCAGGTTTTGATGCAAGTTTAATCGGGCAGATAATGCTTGAAGAATCCGTTTTAGGCTGGAAAGAGTACGAGCTTGAAGTGATGCGGGACAAAAATGACAATGTGGTCATAATTTGTTCTATTGAAAACATGGATCCAATGGGAATACATACGGGAGACAGTATTACTGTTGCGCCTGCCCAGACCTTAACCGATGCCGAATACCAGAAGATGCGAAACGCATCCCTTGCAATCATGAGGGAAATAGGCGTAGACACAGGCGGATCAAATGTTCAGTTTGCCGTAAATCCGGTAAACGGAGACATGATAGTAGTGGAAATGAATCCGAGGGTTTCAAGAAGCTCCGCTCTTGCATCAAAGGCGACCGGTTTTCCCATAGCAAAAATTGCCGCAAAACTTGCAGTCGGATACACGCTGGATGAGATACAAAATGATATAACGGGAGAAACTCTTGCTTCATTTGAACCGACTCTTGATTACTGCGTTGTAAAAATTCCCAGATTTACTTTTGAAAAATTTCCCGAAACAAAAGATTATCTTACAACCGCCATGAAATCGATCGGCGAAACAATGGCTATCGGAAGAACTTTTAAGGAAGCCCTGCAAAAAGGATTAAGATCACTTGAAATCGGCCGTTTCGGTCTTGGCGCAGACGGAAAAGATCTGACCTTTCCCGAAGGGGAGAAAATATCAACATCTGAAATTGAGCACAAACTTTCGATCCCCAATTCCCAGAGGATTTTTTATATTCGTTATGCCCTCTTAAACGGCATGTCCGTAAACTCAATATTTGAATTGACTGCCATTGATCCATGGTTTCTTTATCAGATCAAACAAATAGTTGATTTTGAACAAATAATTGCCGATGCCGGAAAAAATATTTCAGAAGACCTTTTGCGCAAAGCAAAATCTTATGGATTCTCGGATGTTCAGATTGCATATCTTACAGGATCAGATGAAGATTCCGTTAAAAAACTTAGAGAAACATTAAATATACGGGCCGTATATAAACTTGTTGACACCTGCGCCGCCGAATTTAAGGCAGCGACTCCTTATTATTATTCAACTTATGAAGAGGAAAACGAAGCAAGAGTATCGGATAGAAAAAAAGTCATGATTTTAGGAGGTGGTCCGAACAGAATAGGGCAGGGGATTGAATTCGATTACTGTTGTGTACAGGCTTCATTCGGTATCCGTGAAGAGGGTATTGAGAGCATCATGGTCAACAGCAATCCTGAAACGGTCAGTACCGACTATGATACTTCCGATAAGCTTTATTTCGAACCTTTGACAAAAGAAGATGTTTTAAACATAGTTGAAACGGAAAAACCCTTTGGTGTTATAGTCCAGTTTGGCGGGCAGACTCCTCTTAATCTTGCAACACCTCTTTTTAATGCCGGTGTGCCGATAATTGGTACTCAACCTGAGAGCATAGACAATGCTGAAAACAGGGAACTTTTCAAGGTCATGTTGAAAAAACTCGGCCTGGTTCAGCCTGAAAACGGAACCGCATTGAATATAAAAGAGGCAACAATCATAGCCGAATCTATAGGATATCCTGTAATTCTAAGGCCATCTTTTGTTCTTGGCGGAAGAGCCATGAAGATAGTTTATAACAGAAAGGATCTTGAAAATTTTACAAGAATCGCTATCGAAGCATCTCCTGTGCATCCTGTGCTGATAGATAAATTTTTAGAAGAAGCGGTAGAGGTTGATGTTGATGCAATTTCAGATGGAAAAGCAACTATAATTTGTGGAATAATGGAACATATTGAAGCCGCCGGAGTCCATTCGGGCGATTCGGCATGCGTTCTTCCTCCTCACAGTATTAGCAAGGATATTATAGACCAGATTACCTCTGCTACAAAAGCTATGGCAACTGAACTTAAAGTTATAGGGCTGATGAACGTCCAGTATGCCATAAAGGGAGATAAGCTATACATTCTTGAAGTAAATCCCAGAGCATCAAGAACAATACCTTTTGTAAGCAAAGCAACCGGTATTCCTTTTGCAAAGCTTGCTACCAAAGTAATGCTGGGGCGATCTCTTTCCGATCTTGGTCTTGTCAGTGAAAAAGTTCCAACCCATGTTTCAATCAAGGAAGTTGTGCTGCCCTTTAACAGATTTCCGGATGTTGATACACTTCTTGGTCCTGAAATGAAGTCAACAGGTGAAGTCATGGGTATAGATTCATCATTTGGCCTGGCATTTGCGAAAGCGCAACTTGGCGCAGGACAAAAAATTCCGACATCGGGAAATGTTTTTATAAGCGTGATGGATTCGGACAAGAAATCGGTTATCCCGGTTGCTTCAAAGTTTTATGACATGGGATTTCATATTCTGGCGACAAAGGGAACTTCCACTTTTCTTGCCGAGCATGACATACCCAATGAATCTATAAACAAAGTGTCTATGGGACGTCCTCATGTTGTTGATGCTATAAAAAACAAAAGCCTGCATCTTATTATAAATACGGGAACAGGGGCCGAACCCATGCGCGACGGTTATGAAATACGTCGTGCGGCAATTAAATACAATGTTCCCTGTATCACAACAATTCCGGGAGCTTTGGCTATTTGCAGGGGAATAGAAGAACTCAAGGGGAAAAAACTTTCAGTAAAAGCCTTACAGGATTACAATTAAACATAGGTGTTACAAGGAGTGGTAAAGCAAGTGACAAAAAAGCAGGATTTAATTATCTCTGATTCAAATACGTTGGAAGATGAGTCGTATTTTGATGACAAACCGCATGAATCATGCGGACTGTTTGGAATTTTCGGTCATCCGGAAGCTTCAAAGATTACATATTTCGGTTTATATGCTCTTCAGCACAGAGGTCAGGAAAGTGCGGGAGTTGCTGTATCCAGAGATAATAAAATATATGATTATAAAGGTATGGGGCTGGTATCGGATGTCTTTGATATGCATCATTTTGAACATCTGAAAGGGCATAGCGCCATCGGCCATGTCAGGTATTCGACTACAGGAAGTTCAATAATTTCAAACGCCCAGCCGTTTGTTATTTATCATAAAAAAAAGTCTTTTGCTGTTGCGCATAACGGCAATCTTGTTAATGCGTTTGCCCTGAAAAATGAGCTTGAAGAAAGCGGCTCTATTTTTCAGACGACAATGGACAGCGAGATTTTCTTGCATCTTTTTGTTAAAAATCTGAACCATGGCCTTGAACAGGCTCTTGTTGAGACAGTATCAAGGCTAAAAGGCGCTTTTTCATTTATATTTCTCACAAACGAAGGCGATGTGATCGGGATAAAAGATCCAAACGGGTTCCGGCCGCTTTGTTTGGGCAAAGTTAACGGAAGCTACGTTCTTTCATCTGAATCATGTGCGCTTGATCTTGTTGAGGCCGAATTTATAAGAGAGCTTGAACCGGGTGAAATTGTAATAATAAATAAAGACGGGCTTAAAAGCATTAAAACAACGATATCAACTTGCAAGTCACTTTGTATATTTGAATTTATATATTTTGCAAGACCCGACAGCACTATATTTAACAAAAATGTTTATCAGATAAGAAAGGCGCATGGCCGCCGCCTTGCTAAAGAATATCCTACAAAGGCCGATCTTGTAATGCCTTTTCCTGATTCGGGAACATACGCAGCTTTAGGCTTTTCGGAAGAATCGGGAATACCGTTTGAGATGGGAATGATCCGCAACCACTATATAGGAAGAACTTTTATACAGCCGACACAAAGTATGCGTGATTTCGGAGTAAGGATAAAATTAAATCCGGTAAAAGAGATTCTTAAAGGCAAGGATATAGTTATTATTGAAGACTCAATAATAAGGGGAACTACCGTAAAAACCAGGGTGAAAGCGCTTCGGGAACTCGGGGTAAACAAGGTGCATATGCGTGTAAGCGGCCCGCCGCATCGATTTCCATGTCATTACGGAATCGATTTTTCTACAAGAGGTGAGCTTATCGCCGCAAGCAAATCAGTATCCGAGCTAAAAGACATTCTGGGCCTTGATTCTTTGTATTATCTGAGCATAGACGGACTTCTGGAATCTACCGGCATTGAAAACCCGGAAAACAATTTTTGCAAAGCCTGTTTCGATGGGTGTTATCCGGTTGAATTCGATGAATATCTTTCAAAAGACTGTCTTGAAAAATAATATTTTATGTGTTATTAGCCAAAAATGCTATTGGATTTTTTAGCTTGTTTAGATGTGGATCGTTGCTTATGTAAGTACATTTTTCAGGATATTATCATGCAGGAGGCGCTATGATTGAGTCGAAATATCTTCAGGATAATATGCAAAATATTCAAAAGCTGATGAATATTCCAACTCTTAAGCATTTTGAGATACAAAGCCTTGCAAAACTTTTGCGCTTAAGTAAGATCAGGGAATATGAAGACGGTGAAATTATAATAACCGAGGGTGAAAAAGACACCTGGCTTTATTTTCTTCTAAGCGGCAAAGTCAGAGTGGTAAAAGAAAATTTCGATATTGTAATAATTGATAAAAAAGGCGAAATTTTCGGGGAGATGAGAATTATCGATACTCTCAGCCGTTCGGCATCGGTTTATGCTCTTGGTAAAACAGTATGTCTTGCCGTTGATACTTCGGCTCAAAGAAAACTTAAAGACGGTGATAAGGATGAGCAACTCGATTTTCTTCTGCTTTTATACAGGATCTTTGCAGAATATATGTCTATAAGGCTGCGTCTGACAAATGAGGAACTTGTAAAAGCCAAAAAAGAGATAGAGCAACTTATTCAAAATAATCAATGAAAGAAAAAAAAACCGTTTCATTTTCAAAAAATTCCACCAATATATTTTTCCATATTCTTACAAAATGCAATCTTAATTGCCTGCATTGCTATATAAACAAAGAACAGCATGGAAAAACCACACTATCCTTAGAAACAATAAAATCATGGCTTGATGCGTTTTCTGCAAAGAACAAAATTGCAAACGTAGTTTTTTTAGGCGGTGAACCCACTTTGCATCCTGATTTGCCATTGGCTGTAAAATATGCAAAAAATACAGGATATAAATCAATAACTGTTGATACAAACGGTTATCTGTTTAACAGGTTTTTATCAAAGATCACCCCTGATGAGATTGACTTTATCAGTTTCAGCCTGGATGGTGCAACAAAATCTACAAATGACATGTTAAGAGGAAAGGGTTCCTATGACAGATGTATTTCCGGGATAAAAGAATCGGTATCCAAAGGTTTTAATACAAGCCTGATATATACTGTAAGCAGCGCCAATATAAATGAGCTTGCAATGATGGAACCGCTGCTTTGTGATCTTAAAATCGGCAGATTTTTTATCCAGGTTATAGGAATTAGGGGAAAGTCAGCAAAGTGTGCATCATTTCAGGGAAAAGAAAAACCTCAGGTATTAAGACAACAATGGATTGATAACATACCAGTAATAGCTGAAAACATTTCAATGCATGGTATCACTGTTACTTATCCGAAAGTATTTTTAGATCCTGAAGATAAATTCGAATGCGCCGGACTTGTGGCTGATAATTATTTTATTTTTCCAAACGGAAGAGTATACAGATGCCCTTTATGTGAAGATTATCCGGTTCACAGTATGGAATTTAAAGACAACAAGCTGGTACAAACCGGAAAAATAAATGAAGCAGACCTTTTTGAACTTTCCATTCCTGAAGGCTGTGTTATGAATAAACTTATACAACCCGGTAATTTAAGCTGTAAAAAAGACGGGATTCCTGAATATAAGATAGCCTGTTGCCTTCTAAAAGAAGAAATTGTTAAAATCTGATGAGATAAAACTACAATATCTTTTCATCGGGAAAACATTTATGTACCTATTTTTTATTTCTGTACAAGAAAAAGATTAATATATCTTGTATCCAGATCGGAAACTGCAACCATTCCATACTCATTTTCAATTTCAATGAAAATATTTTCAAAAACCCGGCCTAATTGCTCTGTAATCTCAACGTGTTTAAAACCGGTTTTTGTGCAAATCCAATCCAAAAAGGATTCTTTTGCCAAAATATCTATTTTACGGTTTTTACCTTTTCCTTTCCACAGAGTCTTAAAAAAACGTTTAAATTCGATGAGTAATATCGGAAGCGGTACTTCGGATAAATTGAGACAATGTCTTGCAAAAAGGGTAAGAATAAGGTTTTTATAATTTAAATTATAGCTTTTGATCTGTTTTATATCAATATCCAATAAAGAAACAAGATCGTCAAAGGCAATGGCTTCTTCAAGTTTTTTACGGCTTTCAACTATATCCGAAACGGAATAAAAATCCCTGTAGATGTAGCTGTTTTTTTGTTTATCAAAATATAGCGGTTTTTTGATTAAAAGTCCGCCCAATACCCCCATCCATTCTTCGTCCCAGAAACTTAATTTAAGACCTTGTTTAATAAACCATGCTCTGTTCAACCATGTTTTTGCGCGTTGACTAAGTTCTGATGCAAGGCTAAAACCGGTTCTGAAAATATTTTCAAGGTGATACGTGCTTATTATAGATGCAGCATTTCCGGCATCCCGGATTTGATTCTGTGCAATTAAGCGCTCGATTCCGATGCTTAAATATCCGCATGCTTTTTTTACTGTATCTTTCAGTTCATCTTTATTCTTAATTTTCTTTTGATCCGCAGAGATAATCCGGTTACAAAGAACAGCAAATTCGGTTTGAATTTTTATAAGCGTTTCGCCTGTATCAATTGTTTTTAGCGACATTGAAAACAGATTATCTTCATTTAACATTTTTAAGGGATAAAGAGGAAGCGGCATGAAAGGAATATTTTTATTACTTTTTTTAAGAGATTTTTTTCCGGCTGTAATTGTATCCGGCTTTAAAGAAGCGTAAATTCCTGCAGCCTCATCAAAGGGCAAAAACCCTTTTTCCGAAAGCCTTATATTTTTTAAACGGTAAAATTCTTCCTCCATTTCATAAGGAAGAACTGTCATTGATTCAAGCAATATGCTCTGATATCTTATATGATCGTATTCAGCAATTTTTTCCAGCATATTTATAATAAAATCTTTTTTTTGCTCTTTATACCTTTCTTCCGGTTCCACATCACTACCGTTTGAATCACACCCATAATTGTCGATCACCTTAAAATAAAAAACATCGTCGAATGTTATAAAATCATTGCCAAGATCTGATGGGTCCTGATCATGATCTCTTACGGCAACCTGTATATTATTATATAGATAAAATTCTATAAAATCCGTTTTCTTTTCAGCTACCCATTCTGCAAAACGCAGAGGCGCAACCTGAAACAAAATGTCAAACCATTTTGTAACCGAGTTTATATCGATTCTGTCCTTTTCCCAGAGCTCAACATCAAGTATATGTTCCCACTGTTTTTCGGAAGCTAAATTCAAAAGCTCAAAAGAATCGTAAATACCTATGTCGTTAATAAGAAAATAAAAATCTTCTTCCGGAAAGGAATGTACAACTGCTGCCGGATGTTTTGCTTCCAAAATACGGTCTAAAGCCTTTTCGGCGGGCAATAAGATAATCTCTTTTCTTTGGGAAAAAAGATCTGCTGTCCGTTTAGCCATAAGGCTGTGTTCATTTTCAATATTTTTCATTTATTTTTGCCATTTCGCCGGTAAAATTTTTTAAGCAATTATCACTGTATGCACAATTTTATTATAACCACAATGCTGTTTTCTTCACAAGCAGTTTCAGCAGAAATATTGCTTATATGCTTTTGTCGTTTATCGTAATAAAAGAAGAATTACCGTGAATTCTGCCGGCATAACATGATGCTTGCATTCCCATGACGTATGATTTAAACTCTTCACTTCGTTCAAATTAGATATACTTCTTTAACGTGATAAGTGTTTTAATAACACTTCTTTACTGATGCCGGCTCCTTGCGCCGCGGTTATCACGACATACCGTAATCGCTATTAACTGAATTAACAATTTGAAAAGAACATTAATGACAAAAAGCATTTTCTGGAAATCGGTTTTTAATCGCAGAATGTCTATTTGCATTTTTACCGGTTTTACCTCCGGCTTGCCGCTTTATATTCTGATTTCGCTTATACCGGCCTGGCTTAGGACGGAAGGCTTCGATCTTTCCACTATCGGCTTGTTCGCAATTATCCAGTTTCCCTATACCTGGAAATTTATCTGGGCGCCGTTTATGGATCGCTATGTTCCGCCATTTTTGGGCAGGCGACGCGGCTGGCTGCTGATAACACAGATTATCCTGTTAATAGTTATTGCTTTATTCGGCATGTTTAATCCTCATGAATCAATCTGGGTAATAGCGACCTTAAGCGCGGCAGTCGCTTTCTTCAGTGCCAGTCAGGATATAGTAATTGATGCTTACAGGCGGGAGCTATTGCCTGAGATTGAGCTTGGCCTGGGTAATTCCATCCATATTAATGCCTATCGCATATCAGGTTTGATTCCCGGATCGCTGTCTTTGATATTGGCTGATCATTTGCCCTGGAATACGGTGTTTCAGATTACCGGATTGTTTATGCTGGTGGGAATCGGCTTGACTCTGGCAGTCAAAGAGCCGGGTGTCAATATGCCTCCGCGCGCACTTAGAGCTGCTATTGTAGAACCGTTTCAGGAATTTATTGGTCGTAAAGGCATTGCAAATGCGCTGCTGATACTGGCTTTTATGTTTCTTTACAAGATAGGGGATAATATGGCAACGGCATTAGCCACGCCTTTTTATCTCGATATGGGTTTTACAAAAACCGAAATCGGATTGATTGCAAAAAACGCTGCATTATGGCCTATGCTTATCGGTGGGATGATGGGCGGTTTACTGATGGTTAAGATCGGGATAAATCGGGCGCTCTGGTTATTTGGATTTATACAGATGATTACAATTGTGGGTTTTGCGATTCTTTCACAACTTGGCAATGATAAAATTGCATTGGCTATTGTAATCAGTATGGAATATCTGGGTGTGGGTTTGGGCACAGCTGCATTTACCGCATTTATTGCACGCTCCACTCATCCTAAATACACAGCAACCCAGTTTGCTTTGTTTACAGCTTTTATGGCTACACCCCGAACTTTTGCAAATGCATCCGTCGGTTTTATAGTGGATGCCATTGGCTGGACCAGCTTCTTTATTTTTTGCACAATTATTGCCATTCCCGGTATGCTGTTGCTGTTTAAAGTGGCGCCATGGAATGAAAACCCGGAAGCTCTCGGTCTGAAGGAAGCCGATGCCGATCTGACATAAAGCTGATTTTGGGGCTATTCGGATTTCATACAAATTAATTAGCTGCCGTCGACAAAGGGCAGCTAATCTTGCTGCTGCTTAAAAGAACTTCAGTTTTATCTACAAGGATCAGACTGCCTTGCCCTTATTATTAAATTTAATAAGATCGTCAGGACTCACAACAGAACCAAACTGTTTTTTAAGATTAATAAGGCCTTCCTTTTGCTCATTAAGAACTTTAAATAATTTGTCAGGAACACCTTTTTCTTTTCCATAAGCGTCGATCTGCAGATCAATCCTTGCGACAATATTGTCAATATAAAGAGAAAACTGCTTGATATAAAGCGATTCAAGGTACTCTTTTTTTATAATCTTCCAAAACAATTTTCTAAGGTCATTATATTTCGGTATTTGGCCTATAGGTGTATCAATTGCATAGACTTCATCATGAGCTTTTCTTTCCAGCCATTCCAGCCATACCCTTACATCGCGTTTTTCCCCCAAAAGCTTATTTGAAGTTCCGCCTCTTGCATTATCGGTAAGAAAATAATTAAGCCCTGCCATAACAGGCTTATGCTTTTTTGCTATTTTTTTGTTTCCAAAGAAACAAAACTGGGCATCCATATAATCTGCAAGAGGTCCCGGTATAAAGGGCGCATTGGCCCAGGGGGCTCTGTTTACACCGGTTGCACCGACTTCTGTAGAGGTTGCGGCAGATACTATCGATGCACCTATTACTACACCATGATCTGGGTTCTTTGCCACGCGAACCGGCGGCATTGTATCGCTGTCACGACCGCTATAAGTGAATATCCTTGTAATAACACCATCAGAACTTTCACTGTCAGTGGAATAGTTTGTGATATCTTTTGATGCAAGCGTAACCCGCGCATTGGAATGTGAAATAGGAACAGGCTTTCCGTTTTTATCTGTCATGCCTTTTTTCCAGAAGCCCTGAAAATTGAATCCTTTTTCAGGCGGCTCTTCTCCGTTTCCGGTCCAATGGGGAAAGCCTTTTTCATCAATAAGAACATTAGACCATATGACTTCCGTTCCTTCATTTTTCAAAAGTTCCATCAGCAACGGATCACCTTCCCAGTTCAGATTTTCAACAATGCCGAATATTCCGCACTCCGGATTAACAGATCTTATGGCGCCGTTTTCATCAATCCACATCTGGGCAAGATCGTCACCAATAAAATGATGCCCTGCCATGGCCGTGGTTGTTTTTCCGCACCCGCTTGGAGCAGCACCTGCAAACCAGGTTAAACGCCCTTGAGGCCCTTCAATTCCTGTTATGAACATATGTTCCGAAAGCTCATCCCCCCGGTTTTTGTACACAGCCTTATCAACGGAAAATCTATGGTTTCCTTTTTTCAATAAAAGGGTATTTCCGGCATAAGTACAATTAATTGAATAAGTTGTCTGATAACTTCTATCCATGTAAACACGGGCATTCGGAAGATCTTCAGGCCTGTTTAGTCCCTGGCTATGGATATTGGTATAGAAATGTCCCAATCTGGCGACTTCCTTATCAAAAGTACCATATGCATTTCTGTAAAGAATTTCAGCACTGTGTAAGACATATGCAGAACTTGTGATCTCTATGGCCGGATTAGACATGGGAGAACCTAAAGGTCCCCGTAAATAAAAGCCGATCAGCATTACCTTGCCGAGCATTATTCCGCTCATTTTATTTTTTATATCATTAATCGCATCATCTCTTGATATTTTTTTTGCAAGGGAGCTTACCTCTTCTCCATCATTTGTAATATAAAAAGTACGATCGGTAATTCGCCCCTGCTCTTCTTTTAAATCAAAATGTACAGTATGCCCTTTTAAGGCAAGTTTTGTCTCCTCACGATTTGTTAGAGCAAGATCTCTAATATATTGTCTGTCTTCTTCGGAACCGGTACAAACAAAAATACTATCCGGCAGACACATTGCAATAGTGTTTGCAATTTTCAAAAACACGTCTTTTTGATTTATTTTAAGAAGTTTTGAAAGATTTTCATGATCAAGTTTTTTTTCAAGAAAAGTGAAAGCAGCATCAAAAGATATTATACCGCCTATTTCAAGAATAACATCAACCCCTTTATTTTTTAAAAGCATATGAATCCCCCCTATAGGATCTCAATATCGATTTTTTCGCATCCGGGCATGATCTTAAATTTATCCTGTTTAAGCATATTCTGTTGTATCCATATAAGCACTTTGGCAAATTCATTTTTCAGTTCATTCAGCGCATTTCCCCTGTGGCTAACCGAACTCTTTTCATCCATGCTCATTTCGGCAAAGGTTTTTCCCAAAGGAGGATAATAAAATATGGGATCATAACCAAATCCATTTGTTCCGGAAAGTTCTTCTGTGATAATTCCCTCGCAGCGGCCCTCATAAGTAAGAGCGAAGCCGGATGGGACAGCAACAGAAATTACGCACTCAAAAGCGGCCTTTCTGTTTGTTTCCCCTTTCATCCCGGAAAGCAGCTTTAAGCATCGTTGCTCATCGGTCGCATTTTCTCCGGCATAGCGTGCGGAAAAAACGCCGGGAGCTCCTGAAAGTGCTTCAACTAAAAGACCTGAGTCATCGGCAAGAGCCGGAAATCCAAGTGCTCTTGCAGCAAAGCTAGCTTTTTTATATGCATTTTCATCAAAGGTTTTTCCATCTTCTTCAATGATGGATATGGGGCCAAAATCAGAAAGATTTTTGATTATTACAGGATGATCTTTAAAAAGGTCTGCAATTTCTGCGGTTTTGCCGTTATTACGGGTAGCTATTACGAGAGTTATTAAATTGTCCATACCGTATTTCTATATTTATATATAAATGGAACGATTAATTAAATTTCGGAAACATCTATAACTCATGGTTTGTTCTTTGTAAAGTATTTTTCACATTCTTTTAATTCAAATAATTTATAAAAGCCGGAAAGTAAGTTTATTGTTTTTTAAATACAAGAGCACACCAGTTCTTTTCACTTTCCTCCCGGCAGCATATAAAATTATTTTTTGTATATAATCTGGCCAGTTCGTTACATTCGGACACTTTTACGCCGGAAAAAATAAGCAGGGAATCTGTTGCGGTTAATTCCGTCATTACCGGGTATAGCCTTTTTAGAGTCGGATAGCGAAGGTTTGCTGTAATTATAGAAAATTGCCCGGTTATATTTTCAACGGTTTTATCAGAAATTATTATCCTGTCTCCAAGTCCGTTTATATCGGCATTGTCTTTTGCTTCCTTTCTTGCGCATGTATCTGTGTCAATGCCGGTAGCCGTTTTTGCACCAAACAGAACACAGGCAATTGCCAGAATTCCGTTTCCGGTTCCTATATCAAGTACCGTTGAATTTCTGCAGCAGCTATCAAAAAAGCTATTAGATTCAAAAGCATATTCTATACTTTTTAAAGCAAGCCTTGTTGTGGGATGATCCCCTCGTCCAAAAGATATTCCCGATTGAATTTTTATTGCAATATCATCGGGTCTGACTGAAAAATTCATCTGATGGGGCACAAGAAAAATGCGTTTTGATATTTGAATGGGTTTTTCAAAAGATTTTTCCAAAAAAGAACACCCGTGTCTGTATGAATATCTTATTTCTCCTTCGGCAACAAGTTCATCCACAGTGTTTTTAAAATCATATCTTTCAATCTTAAAATGTTTATTTGATATCTTGTAAAGCATCCCAAAAGTCAGCGATTCCAAAGAAGAAGAAATTGTTTCATAAATATATTCTTTTAGCATAAACACATCTGCATTTATGTTCATATATCGCTGACCTTGTATGTTTCCTGATTTTCGTAAAAGATATATATGCGGGCAGACCTATTTTTTGGCAATAGTAAGAGTAATATTAGTTATACCCTCCGCTGAGGCAATTGCTATATTTGCGATACGGCTATCTTTTTCATATACAAAAACTGATTGGCCGCTAAAATTCATATTTGCTTTTTCAGACCAGCCTTCAGACTTCATCTCTTTCTGATAAGTCTGTGCAACCTTCGCAACTTCATTTTCGGTTGTAAGGGAAATGGAATAACCCTCAGGCATTTTCATAGCTGCTGCCGTCTGAGAAGGCTTGTAGATAAAAATATCTGTTGGAAAATCTTTCGGGATTTCTGCAGATTTACCCACAGACATAGTAAACGAACCTTGTTCAGTATTTCCGGCTATATGGATTTTATTATCAGAAATGTCAACTTTTGCTTCTGATCCGGTTGCTTTTTTAATTTGTTTTTCAATTGCCGTTTCCTCAGCTTTTTCTCCGCATCCGTAAAAGAACAAAATCGTTAAAAATAAAGCGATGATTATTTTTGGCATTTAATTTCCTCCTTATCCGTTTTGTTGTTTGTTTAAAGTAATATATAATTTATTATCAGACCAGTTCCGGAGAGCCGCCCGTTGGCGAAGAGAATTATTTTTAACAAAAGCCCATAATGCATCAAGATCGGCCTGTGATACTTCGGGATCTTTTTTTAAAATGGCATCAATTTTATTTGACTGTCCGGCAGCTACACCAAGCCAGCGACGGATAGTGTTGAAAGTTATCCCTAACGAGTCCGCTGCTTTTTGCAAAGGCATTCCTTCAAGCAATAGCTTAAGGGCCTTTAGAATTTTATCTTCTGAAGATCTTAAGTCATAAAAGATAGTTCCTGTTCTGTTGCAAAAAGATTTGCCACATACTTTGCATAGAAACCGGCAACCGGGGGTACCGTCTTTTGTACGGTATGTTCCGTTTGATACTATATTGCCTTGTTTCGTTTTACCATACAGTTTGCACTTTGGATTTGTACAGGCTTGTGCTGTTTTTTTGATACTTTTAATATTTTCATTTTGGTCATTGGATATATTGCCATCAACTACAAGAGATGTTTTATCAACGTCAATGGAAGAACCATATTCCTGCACTTTTCCTGCTTTACCGTCAAACTGTTCGATCAACCAACCATAAGGTTTTGTAAGCTTTATATGAACATCTAAATTTTGTTCATAGATTACAGGATTTGTTTTATTATATTTATGTTCATATTCTCTTACAAGTTTCATCCCCATATTGTTCTGAATTGTTATTGCTTCTTTTGTAGCCGTGTGAGTTGCGAGAAGAAATCTTTCTTTTTGTTCTATTTCAGAAAGAGATTGGGAACCGTCTAAAACAAGGCGGCGCGCAACACTGACAGAAGCTGAATATACTGAATAATAGAATAAAACCCCTTCATCCATCCTAATAATATCATTAATATTTCTTGAAGTCAGATAATTGTCTATACTCTTTGATTTTATAATATCGTTATATATATCCATTTTTATGGGCAAACATACCTGATGCCCTACATAATGATTCCAACAGTCAAAGGTGATATTGTTAAGACTTGGAAGAAGCGCGGCAGCTTTTTTAATCACATCTCTTGGTAAAGGCCTTTCGGTACTGTAAATATCACGATGACATGAAAGAATAATATTAATTTGCCTGTCAGTTGTAATCGGTATATATTTTATAAGAAAATCATCTGCGGATTTTCCGTTATATCTGAATAATTCACGTGACGAAAACTGATCTTCCTCAATCAAAGAATACTTAAACTGCCTTTTATCCAAAGAATACCATACAGGCTGGTCAGCGTTAAGTGAAATTAATGCCTGCATAGGAATTCCGGTAAATTCGGAAAGATCGTGGAGATTTTCGATTCTGGCACGGTGGCGATCAGCTTCCCAGTTTTGTAACTCACGAACACTTATTTGGATTGATTCGGAGAGTTTTTGCTGACTCATCTTCCGCCATTGCCGGTATTCTTTTATAGTATGACCAAGGGAATGGTAAAGTTTGGCATTATCAGACGAAATATTTGTTCCTTGTATTAAAGTCATGGATTATATATTCTTCTTTTATATAAAAATTATAGAAAATGCATGATCAAATCAGATTCTATAGACGATGATTTTTGGTTTAACAGATTCGGAAACAATTAATTTCATGTCAATTTTTTAATTTAATTAATATGGATTTTATTGTCAATAGCCAAGAATTTATTCTACCCAATATGCGATATGTATTCAAAATCGACATAATACACTAACTTTCATAACAAATTAATATAAAAAAGGAACTTAATTAATAGCAGGTAAACTCCCGGCTCTGCCGGGAGACTCCCGGAGTTTGACAATTCCGGGATTATGAATTTGACAGGCGTTCATCATACATGATGCTTTTGTAATACCCGAATGCTTTTATCGGGAATCCAGCTTTTA
>NZ_JBAMMY010000203.1:0-16667 GCF_051233685.1 Desulfobacterium sp. N47 | reverse complement strand
TATAGCTACTTTTGCCTTAAATGCTGCTCCATGATTTCTTCTTAATGTCTTCATTTACCTGCTGCTCCTTTCTGTAATTGTAAGTCAATTTAGAGCAGCTTTACCACTTAAGCAACTGTGCAGTTTTTCCGGGCCACCGCTTTGATCTCTGGCATGGTATTCCTTTACAATAAATAATTGTACCATGCATTACATAAGATTTTTAGCTGTCATTGCCGGCCTCAAAACAACGGTTGACACTCTGCTGCAAATAATTTAGCGATATATGCAATAAATATCAACCACGAATTATTTTATAACGGCATTATTTTTTTCTTTGCATGCTTTTAAAACAGGAAGGTAGGCGAAAAGAAACAGATATTTTGTGGGCATTCATCAAATATAAGGGAAATATTATATAGAATAGAGGGCTGGCCTATGCTGTTTTAGAAGAAGTATATTGGGCGTTCTTTAGTTTTATAGTTTCAATTAGATATCGGGGATAAAACGGTGACTGCTAATGTATAAATAACCCCCATTATTCCCCGGCTCGTCGATAAAAGTATTAATCAAAAAAACAGAAAATTTTGGAAATTTAATATCTTGGAAGAAGGCCTTGGGGTAGTAAAGCGAAAAAACAGAAAATATTTTACTGTGGAATTATATCCGGGCTTTGCCGGAATGCCGGGAAGTCAGATGTTGCAGATAACAGGTGGGTGTGGTAACAGGACAATAAATTTTATATTTATAAAATGTAAGACATATGGAAAAAATATTAACGAAACAAGAGCTTGTCCGGGAGATTATCCGCCTGAAAAAAGACGGAAAGCAGATTGTATTTACAAACGGTTGTTTTGATATCCTTCATGCCGGCCATGTGAGGTATCTTGCTGCGGCAAAAAAAGAAGGGGATATTCTTGTCCTCGGCCTTAATTCCGACAAGTCAGTAAAGATGATAAAAGGCGATAAAAGACCTATAGTTTCGCAGATACAAAGAGCAGAAGTGCTTGCCGGGCTTTCGTGCGTTGATTATATCGCTTTTTTTGACGAGCTCGATCCTTTGAATCTTATAAAAGATATTTCACCTGATATTTTGGTGAAAGGAGATGACTGGGCGGAAGAAGATATTATCGGAGCCGATCATGTAAGGGCAAACGGAGGCAGGGTAGTCAGGATTTCCATAGTTTCAGGCATATCTACTTCTTTGATAATAAAAAGAATTCTTGAAGCATATGGGAAAAATAGCTCATAAGCTGGTGAGCTCGTAAGTTGATTAGAGGGAAAAATTCTATTCAAGTGCCCAGGACAGAGATGGTTACCGGTTTACAGTTTACGGTTGCCGGTTAGCCGTCGTGGCGATCGGGTGGTTGCCTATGTGGGATTTGAGAAGTCGGAGATTTGAGGGTTCGGTGTGTAAAATATATAAGGTTACGTAAATTGATTTTAACAGAAACAAACAGAGTTTCTTATTACCGGTTACCGAATCTTGAGCCTTTTCCCAATTTAATACATGGGATATTTACAAGAAACGGGGGATTCAGCAAAGGGAGTTTTGACAGCCTCAACGTAAGCCTTTCTGTTGGCGATGATCTGAAAAATGTAATGCGAAACCGCAAAGTTGTTTCCGGGTGTATGAATAATGGAGAGCTTGTATTCACGAAGCAGGTTCACGACCGCCATGTTATAATTGTTTCTGAAAGGGCCGCCGACTCGGCGCTATCGGAAACTAATCTTACCGGAGATGCGCTGATAACTGATATTAATAATAAAATGCTTGTTATAAAAACTGCAGATTGTCAGGCGGTTCTTTTATATGATCCCGTTAAGAATGTAGTTGCCAATGTTCATTCGGGCTGGCGCGGAAGTATTAACAATATAATAGGTGCAACAATAGATGCCATGAAAGAAAACTATAATTGCAATCCTTTCTATATGTTGGCTGGGATAAGCCCTTCGCTTGGACCATGCTGCGCCGAATTTATAAACTATAAAAAAGAGATACCCGGGCAATTCTGGAAATATAAGGATTCGGACTTTAATTTTGATTTCTGGGCTCTAAGCGCCGACCAGCTTTCCGGTGCAGGTGTAATGCCGGGAAATATATATTCTTGCAATGTATGCACAAAATGTAATAAAGATCTATTTTATTCATACCGTGGAGAAAAAACAACCGGAAGACTGGCAACGGTTATTGGGCTTAAATGACAAGGATTGGTGGCGGCGTATAAAAATGCCGCCCTGCAAAAGATGATAGTAGGGCGGGGTTTTACTCCCCGCCAGAAGAAGGCTTATGTTTTTAGGAAAAGTTCAGGTTCTATGGAACAACAGAGTAAGTTCCTCCTATTATAAAATCGGCTTGAATTGCAGTGAGGATTTATCTGCGGCAATGCCGGGCCAGTTTGTTATGATTCGCCTTACAAGCGGTATTATGCCCTTGCTCCGCCGCCCTTTCTCAGTACACAATGTCAAAGATAATAAAACTAACGGGAAATATATAGAAATATTATATGATGTGGTTGGTGAGTTTACCGGCAGACTTTCAGAAATAAAAGCAGGTGAATGGCTTGATATAATGGGACCGCTTGGAAAAGGGTTTGTTTTAAATAAAAATTACAGCAAAATATTTATTGTAGCCGGAGGCATAGGCGTTGCCCCCATGTTTTTTCTCAGCTCTTATCTTGTAGAAAAACAAAATGTTGACTCATTAAGTATAAAAATATTTCTTGGTGCAAGAACAAAAGAGTGTGTTTTGTGCAGGGATGATTTTTTTAATTATGGCCTTGAGATTATAACTGCAACAGATGATGGAAGTGAAGGTGAGCCCTGTTTTATTACGAATTCTGTTGAAACTGCTTTGGCCCAAAGCCGGCCTGAAATCATTTTTGCATGCGGGCCTTTGGGAATGCTTCAATCTTTAGCTGGTATAGCCCAAAAATATGAAGTGCCATGCCAGGTTTCGATGGAAAGTTTAATGGCATGCGGCATAGGAGCATGCCTTGGCTGCGCCCTGGAAGGAAATGATAAAAACAGTTACCTCCATGTGTGCAAAGACGGGCCTGTTTTTGATTCACGTGATATAAAGTTTGGGTGAAACATTTTTTTTACATTGACTTGGTTTAAACCATATGTTACAGGGCAACAGCTCTGCCTTACGGAAGGGTTTAATGTTCCGGTTTACTATAGCCGGAAGGATCTTATAAATAGAAAGCGTTTTTGTTTATAATGGAAAGAGAAACAAGACGTTATATGAGAGAACTGGCTTATTACAGCAGTCTCGGTTTGCAGGTGGCGCTTTCTATAGTTATCGGACTTTTTATTGGCGTATACCTTGACAGACGATTTGAGCTATACCCATGGCTTACGCTTTTATTCCTTGGGCTTGGCGTTGCTGCCGGATTCAGAAATATCTGGCTTGCAATAAAAAAAAGTGAAAGGGCTTCACAGGAAAGAGATGTAAAGTGAAAATACAACAGGGCCTTTTAAAATTTATTACCAGAACAAACTGGGTACTTTTGTGTATTATAAGTATCTCCGGGTATTTTTTTGCTTCGCATAGATTCGCAACCGGGCTAATATCGGGTGGACTTATAGTTACAATAAATTTTCATCTGCTGTATAAAACGCTTAAAAAATCGCTTACACCTCCGCACCTTGCTTCTCACAATGTTGTTCTGGCCAAGTATTATGCCCGTTTCATGATAAGCGGATTTATTATATTCATTTTGATATCAGGACATTATGTTAATCCACTAGGTCTTTTTATCGGTTTGTCCGTGGTGGTGGCAAGCATTATGATTGCTACCATTCTGGAATTTAAGAAACTTATTTTCAAGGAGGCAACTTAAGGTGGCACATCCCTATTTGTTTTTTGTTGAACTTTTTAAAATGATCGGCTTTCAACATGCTTTCGAATACAAACATGTTATTTATTCCTGGGTGGTTATGATTCTGCTTCTTTCCCTTGGCGCGTTGGGAGCAAAAGGAGTCAAGCTGGTTCCGGGAAAAGCACAAAATGTTTTTGAAATTATTATTTCAGGAATTGAAGATTTTATGATTGACGTCACAGGTGAGGAAGGCCGCTGGCTTTTTCCCCTTGCGGCAACCGTATTTATTTATATTTTTACCTGTAACCTCATAGGTCTGGTTCCCGGATTTTTCCCGCCAACGGCAGACTTAAATACTACAGGTGCGTGTGCTCTGACAGTAGTAATATTTACCCACATTATAGGTCTTAAGTATCATGGCGTGAAATATATCAAACATTTTACCGGGCCCGTATGGTGGATGATTCCTATAGTATTTCCTATTGAAGTTATAGGGCATGTCGCAAGAATTCTGTCTCTGTCCTTCCGTCTTTTTGGCAATATGATGGGACACGAACTGGTGCTTATGATTCTTTTCGGGCTTGCAGGACTTTTCTTTGGGCCGCTGCCGATTATGGGTCTTGGAATTTTTGTTTCCCTTGTTCAGGCATTTGTTTTCTTTTTGCTTTCAATAATGTATTTTACCGGAGCAATGGAACACGCTCATTAATTTTACGGAATAAATAATAATTTGTTTTATGGGATAAAGGAAGAAGCAAAGTAAAAATCTAAAAAGGAGGTAATAAAGTATGGAAGCTGAAGCATTAAAATTTTTCATCGCATGTGTTACGGCAGCCGGTTTTGGAATCGCTGTTGCAGCCTCATTCTGTGGTATTGCTCAGGGCCTTGGCCTTAAAGCCGCTGTTGAGGGTATTGCAAGAAATCCGGAATCATCAGGAAAAGTTACAGTTACAATGCTGATCGGTCTTGCTATGATCGAGTCTCTTTGTATTTATGCTCTGGTTATTGCATTGATTTTAATCTATGCACATCCCCAGGCAGCAGCAATCGCAGGACTTTTAGGCGGCGTTGCACATTAATTGAAAGAATTATGATTTAAATAAAACAGGGCTTTGTCTTAGGACTTAGCCCTGTTTTATTTTTTGAATGAAGAATTCCGGAAGATTCTTTTGCTAAACCATCAAATTTGATTTTATGGAATTTACAAATAAAAAGTGCAAAAACAAAATAAACAAAAACAAAGTATTTTAAATTACAAAGCTATAGATTTTATAATTCTTTCAGTCTTTGCCTTTTTTATGGCATGGGGTATTTATGCTGTTGTGAAATGGGATAAGGAGTTCATTTTCGACAGATTTTTCGCCGCTTCTATAGTGCTTGCCATATTTTTTTTGTACAGAAAAATGAAGTTAAGCTTACCGACTCTTTTAGTCGGGGCGTTTGCATTGGTGCTTCACCACCTCAAGCTTTATCAGAATACATATTTAGGGGTTCCTTTTGACCATTATATGCACCTTGCCGGAGGTTTTGCCTTAGCTCTGATATTTAGTGAGTATTTTATTAATTCCGAAAAAAAGCCGAATCATGTAAAAACATTTTTCCTTTCTGTGTGTATGGCTGCCGGAATAGGGTCATTCATGGAGATTATTGAATTTATCGGCAAGTGTGTATTGGGAGCGGGACAGGGACTATTATATTACGGTGATGGTGACTGGGGTGAATACAATAATACCGCCTGGGACATGATAAATAATACGATTGGAGCTGTTATTTCTTCATGTATTATGTTTTGTGTTTCAAGATTTAAAAAAAGAAGATAACCCAAAATATCTTTCTTTTAATCATATTTTCCCATTTTCTTTCAGAATCTTTTTCAAATATTGTCCTGTGTAGGATGCGCTGTTTTCAGATAATTCTTCAGGTGTGCCTGTTCCTACAATATAACCGCCTTCATCTCCTCCTTCAGGTCCGAGATCTATGATGTGATCGGCAGTCTTTATTACATCCATGTTATGTTCAATCACTATCACGGTATTTCCGGAATCTACAAGCCTGTTTAATACACTAAGCAGTTTTTGTATATCATCCACATGAAGTCCTGTTGTTGGTTCATCAAGGATATAAACCGTTCTGCCGGTTCCTTTTTTGCTAAGCTCCCTTGAAAGCTTTACCCTCTGCGCCTCGCCTCCGGAAAGGGTTGTTGCAGGCTGGCCTATTTTGATATACCCGAGTCCGACATCGGCTAAGGTTGTAAGTTTTGTTTTTATGTTTTTTATTCTATCAAAAAAAACAATCCCCTGATTGACGGTCATGTCCAGTACCCCTGCTATATTTTCTCCTTTATATTCCACTTCCAGAGTTTCACGGTTATATCTTTTGCCGTGGCAGACATCGCAGGATACATAGACATCAGGCAGAAAATGCATCTCGATTTTTATTATACCGTCTCCACTGCATGATTCGCATCTTCCTCCTTTAACATTAAAGCTGAATCTGCCGGGCTTATAGCCTCTCATACGGGCATCGGGGGTTCTTGAAAACAGTTCTCTGATGTAGGTAAAAAGACCAGTATAGGTTCCCGGATTTGATCGCGGGGTTCTGCCTATTGGAGACTGGTCAATATTTATTACTTTATCTATATGTTCAAGTCCTGAAGCTGAGTTGTGGGCGCCTGCCTGTATTCTTGCGTTATAAATCTTACGGGATAAAATATTGTATAATGTTTCAAGTACAAGAGTTGATTTGCCTGAACCGGATACTCCCGTAACACAGGTAAACTTGCCGAGAGGAAATTCAATATCAATGTTTTTAAGATTATTTTCCAAAGCGCCTTTTATGATAATGTTTGAGCCGTTTCCTTTTCTGCGTTTTTTTGGCACTTCAATTTGCCTGCGCCCTGACAGGTAAAGACCGGTTAAAGAATTATCATCCTTTACCAGCATATCGGGAGTACCGGAAAACACAACTTTACCGCCGTTAATTCCTGCTCCCGGTCCCATGTCTATAACAAAATCGGCAGCAAGTATTGTTTCCTCATCGTGTTCGACTACAAGAACCGTATTGCCCAGATCCCGCATCCTTAAAAGAGTGGAGAGTAATCTCCGGTTATCTCTCTGGTGCAATCCGATACTTGGTTCATCCAGCACATAAAGGACTCCGGTGAGTTTTGATCCTATCTGTGTGGCAAGCCTTATTCTCTGGCTTTCCCCACCGGAAAGTGTATAAGCCGATCTGTCGAGCGTAAGATAAGAAAGTCCGACATTTTCAAGAAATGACAGGCGTTCCCGTATCTCTTTTATAATTCTTTTTGAAATTACTTCTTTTTTTATGTCAAGTTTAAGATTTTTAAAAAAAGCGGAAGCTTTTGAAACTGAAAGTGCTGCTATTTCAGAAATAGTGGCATCAGCAACTCTCACAGACCTGCTTGCCTTGTTTAATCGTGAACCGTTACATTCGGGACATGGATGAAAGATCATATACTCTCTGATTTCTTCCCTTGTCTGGTTTGACTCGCTTTCGATATATTGTCTTTGAAGTTTGGGAATAATACCTTCAAAAGTTTTATTATAACTTAACCTGCGTTTGTTCTGCTCAAAATAGAAGTTTATCTGTTCATCTCCTGATCCGTAAAGCAATATTTTTTTAAAATCATCCGGAAGGTCTTTATAAGGTGTATATATATTGACGTTATAATGTTTTGTGAGCCCATCTAAAAATTCATTGAACTGAAGGGAACTTCTGTTTGCCCATATTGCAACAGCCCCCTGGCGCAAAGAAAGTTCCTTATTCGGAATAATAAGATCAGGGTCAAATTCGGGGGTTGTGCCCAATCCGTCGCATTTGCTGCATGCTCCTTGCGGGGAATTGAAAGAAAAACTAGCAGGAGTAAACTCAGGATAGCTTATCCCGCATGTGATGCAAGCGGACTTTTCACTAAAAAGTATAGGGCCTTCTCCCTGGACGTCAATAGTGACAAGTCCTTCGGATTGGGAGATGGCAAGCTCAAGAGAATCTGCGAGTCTGTTTCTGATACTTTCTTTTATTACCAGTCTGTCAATAATAACATCTATTGTATGTTTTATGTTTTTATCCAGCTTGTCCGTTTCTTCGATTTCATAAATCTTTCCGTCGATCCTGACTCTTGAAAAACCATTTTTCCTGAGTTGTTTTAAAAGCTTTTCATAAGACCCTTTTTGACCTGAAACCAGCGGAGATAAAATGGTGATTTTGCTTCCTTCGGGCAGTGCCATAATACTGTCAGTGATTTGGTCAAGAGATTGGGCCGTGATCGGTTTTTGGCAGATATAACAATGAGGTGTTCCTATTGTGGAATAAAGAAGCCTGAGATAGTCAAAAATTTCGGTAACGGTTCCAACGGTAGATCTTGGATTATGACTTGCGGTTTTCTGTTCTATCGCAATAGCAGGAGAAAGTCCTTCTATGGTATCAACATCAGGCTTGTCCATACGCTCTAAAAACTGACGTGCGTAAGTTGAAAGAGATTCAACATACCTTCGCTGCCCCTCTGCATACAAAGTATCAAAAGCAAGAGTTGATTTGCCTGAACCTGAAAGGCCTGTGATTACAATCAGCTTGTTTCTTGGAAGCTCAACATCAATGTTTTTAAGGTTGTGCTGTCTGGCACCCCTGACAATTATTTTATCAAAACCCATTTAAGAATCCCTTTTTATGCCTTTTTTTAAACAGTTTGCCTGAAACGCCGCCATTTTTATTGCTGCGATGAGACTTCCGGGATCGGCCTTTCCTTTTCCCGCTATATCATAGGCTGTTCCATGATCAACTGAAGTTCTTATAATCGGGATTCCAAGTGTTGTGTTAACCCCGTCTGTAAAATGTACCATTTTAAATGGTATCAGACCCTGATCATGATACATGCAGACTACGGCATCATAACTTCCATTTAATGCATTATAAAATACTGTATCCGGCGGAAAAGGGCCCGATATGTCAAATCCTTCTCTGGCTGATTTTTTTATGGCCGGTATTATAATATTATTTTCCTCATCACCGAATATGCCGCTTTCACCCGCATGAGGGTTAAGCCCTGCAACGGCAATTTTTGGTGATTTAATCCCGAAGCGTTCGATAAGAGCTTCTCCTGTGATCTTTATTGTTGTAAAGATACTTTCAGTCGAAAGAGCGTCGGAAACGTTTCTTAAAGGCATGTGGATTGTTACAAGAGATATTTTAAGTCTGTCTCCTGCCATCATCATAACAAAATCTTTGGTTCCTGTGCGTTCGGCTATAAGTTCCGTATGCCCGTTATAATCAAATCCTGCCATTTGCATTATTTTCTTGTTTATGGGACAAGTTACCATTGCTGATATTTCACAGTTTAAAGCCATGCCGGTTGCTTTTATAACATAGTCTACCATGGCTTTACCTGTATGTATTGTAGGGTTCGCCCATGATGTTTCATCAAAATCAAGATCGGAAAGGTTCAACAGATCAATTACCCCTGGCATATATTCAGCCTGGCAATGATCGGAGATTCCCCTTAATTCTATTGTACTGCCTGTAATTTTTTTTGCAGTTGTAATCACTCCCAAATCCCCTATAATAAGGGGTCGGCATAACTCGTAAAGAGCCGGGATGCTCAAAGCGGATAATATGATTTCAGGTCCTATTCCTGCAGGGTCTCCGGCAGTTATTCCTATAACAGGTCTATAATTTTCCATGGCAACTCCTTTTTATTTTTTTTATACTACAGAGCCGATGGTTCTTTTTCAACAAATTCCAATGCTACGAACCATAAAAATTCCATTAACCTGATTATGACAAATAATAAAAGGGAATCGAAGATTATGAGAGCTTTTAATAATTGACCATTGGTGTTTTGTTATCCAAAATATATGTCGATATGCTTAAAATGTCTGAAAAAAATCATCAGAGGTAAAAACGTTTGAACTTAAAGGAATTTGTATTTCCTAATTATGTATATTTATTTATATCAAATAGATATAAATTGTTAACAACTTCTGGAAAAACTCTCGAAATTCAGTTTTTATCCGGTTTGACATAATTGACCCAATACATTAAAAAGGCAGCATATCAAATTTAACTTTTCGCATCGTCTTATATTTTACTGTCGGTTGTTTAGCAAGAAGTTCTCATCAGTAAGCAGATTAATCGGTTTTTCAACTAAAATTGGGAAAATTAATTTTTATGGAAGCTATCTGGAATTCGATCAAGATTGCGGTTAAGATGACTATTCCCGAGCACTCATACAGGATGTGGTTAGAACCTGTTGAGTTTAACAGGGTTGAAAATGGTGTAATGGTCCTTTCGGCTCCAAACTATTTTTCACAAAAAAGAGCTCAGGATAATTATGGTTCTTTAATTCTTTCGGAATTAAAGAAGATTTCAGGGGAAAACGGCAGATATATCATAGAAGTTTCCGAAAGGAGGCGAAAAACAGGATTGGTCAAAGTGCAAAAAAGCATTCAATTGCCGCTTCCGAATGAAAATATCCAGCCTCATTACGGCAGATTTTTAAGGAAGGACTTTACCTTTGATCATTTTGTTGTGGGAGGAAATAACGAATTTGCTTTTACAGCGTCCCTGTCTCTTGCCGCAAAGAAAAATTCCCAGCAAAACTGTCTTTTTCTGTTATCAAAAACCGGAATGGGCAAGAGCCATCTTTCGCAGGCCGTGGGCCATCATATTATTTCTCAATACCCGGAGGAACGTGTTTATTATCTTACCGCAGAAGATTTCAGCAATGAAATGGTGCAGGCTTATAGAACAGATTCAATTGATAAATTTAAAGGAAAATACAGAAAGGAATGTGATATCTTGCTCTTAGAAGATGTCCATTCTTTGAGCGGAAAAGAGCGTACTCAGATTGAACTTGCACTGACTCTTGACACCCTGCTTGATGCCGATAAAAAAATTATATTTTCAAGCTGTTATCTTCCAGGTGATATACCAAAGCTGAATGACAAACTAAAATCCCGTTTTTCTTATGGAATCATTTCTTCTATCGAGCCTCCTAATTTCAGGACAAGGGTCAGAATTCTTCAGAAGAAAATGCTTTCAAACGGTTATCAGGTTCAAGAAGAAGTTATCAATTATCTTGCAAGTGAACTTACCGAGGATGTTCGCCAGCTTGAAAGCGGGCTTATTGGTGTAACAGCAAGATCATCTCTTATGGGTATACCTATAAATCTTGAACTTGCTGAAAATGTGGTAAAAAATATTGCTCAAAGAAAGAAAAACATAACAATAGATATAATAAAGAAACTTGTCTGCAAGCATTTTAATATTTCTTTAATCGATTTAGTTTCAAGTTCCCGCAAACAGACAGTTATGCGTCCGAGACAGATTGCAATTTATCTATCCCGCCGCTATACAGACTCGCCGCTGCAAACAATCGGAAAATGTTTCAACAAATATCATGCAACCGCCCTTCACTCTATAGGTGTTATTGAAAGGGGTATCAAGGATAATGGTTCTTTGAAGAAACAGGTTGAACTTTTTTCTCAGAAGCTGGAATCCGGTAATTTCTAAAATTCTTATTCATTATGGCATTAAAAGACTCAACGTATAAAAAGATCCTGAGTATAGTCGGCTCAAAATATTGCAGCCAGACAAAGGAAGATATAATCTGCTATTCCTACGATGCCGCTGCAAGAAGAAATTTGCCTGATGCTGTAGTCTTTCCGGGAAAAACAAGCGAGGTTTCAGATATATTAAAGCTTGCCTGTTCGGAGGGTTTTTTTGTTATACCGCGTGGTTCCGGTTCCGGAATGACAGGCGGATCAGTTCCTGTTATGGGCGGAGTGGTTATTGCCATGACCCGCTTTAACCGTATTGTAGAAATTGATACGGACAATTTTACAGCATCTGTCGAGCCAGGAGTAATTACCGCACAATTTCATAGGGAAGTTGAAAAACTTAAACTGTTTTATCCTCCCGATCCTTCCAGTTCGGAATTTTCGACTTTAGGCGGAAATCTTGCAGAATGTGCAGGTGGCCCAAGAGCTGTTAAATACGGTGTTACGCGGGATTACGTACTTGGTCTTGAGGCGGTTCTGCCAACCGGAGAAGTAATTAAAACAGGGGTAAAAACAGCCAAGGGCGTTGTCGGTTATGATTTAACACGTCTTTTGATAGGGTCTGAGGGAACCCTTGGGATAATTACACAAATAACGGTAAAGCTTTTAGCTCTTCCCGAATCAGTAAAGACCATGACTGCATCTTTTCCTGAGCTTGAAAAGGCAGCAAAAACCGTTTCCGAAATCATAAGAAAAGGTATTGTTCCAAGAACCATTGAATTTATGGACAAGGAATCCATAAAATGTGTTGAAAAATATCTTGATACAAGAATAGCAATCGATGCCGGGGCTTTACTTATTATAGAAGTTGACGGAAAAGAAATTGAGGTTGAATCGTCTATAAAACAGTTGGAAGAGCTTTGCATATCTTCAGGAGCAAAAGATGTCAGAATAGCAGAGTCAAAAGAAGATGCCGCTTTAATCTGGAAAGCCCGTAAAGCAATATCACCGGCATTGTTTATTTATGCCCCCGATAAAATAAATGAAGATATTGTGGTTCCAAGAAGCAAAATTCCCGACATGGTAGTAAAGATTAATGCAATGAGAAATAAAACCGGTTTGACCATTGTAAGTTTTGGACATGCAGGTGACGGGAATATACATTTTAACATAATGCTCGACAAGAAAAACAAGGATGACTTAAAAAAGGCCGAAGCTGTAATCGAAGAGCTGTTTGATTATACCATTGAACTGGGAGGTACAATTTCCGGAGAGCATGGCATAGGTATTACAAAGGCCGCATATATGACAAAAGAAATTGGCCCTGTTGAGCTTGGGCTTATGAAAAAAATCAAAAAACTATTTGATCCCAAAGGCATATTAAATCCGGGTAAAATATTTTTAGAATAATATAACAATTGTCATAAATCTGTTCAGAAACTATTAAGCCAGCGTTTTTCCAGTGATTTGTAATTAACCCCGAATCCTCCGTAAGCGCGGTCGATAGCATCTGAAATTGTCAGTTTCTCACCAAGAGCGAAAACGAGTTCATGCAACGGATACCAGCCGAACTCGTCGCGCAGAAAACGCACAAATGAATAACTCTGCTCATAGGCCAGCATTGCCCGCATGCCGGAATAATTTTTAAACGACGTTTCAAGTGCCGCGAGTTTGAACAGCATGCCATGTTTTCTTGCCTGCTCAAACATAACCAGCGTCCGGTCTTCTTGCTCGTACTCTGCCAGCTGAGCCAGGCCCTCGTTAAGCCAGCAAGGGATATTACGTCCGGCTATCTCCCTCAATATCGCATGCATGTATTCATGAGCCAGCAGTTTTTTTACTTTCTCATCAACTGTGTCAATGCCACCGACAGGAAGCCGGACCTTCCCGTCATAAAGGCCTCCTGACCAGTCGGGTGAACGTGTAAGCTCTTTGAACTGTTTGCGGCTGTAAAGTATAACCGGCGTCTGCTGCTCCGGATAATAGTCCATCAATGAACCGAGACTGTAATAGATATTTTCAAGTGCATTAATAACTTCTGTTCCTATAATATTGTTATTATCTCCCTCGAAGGTAATGGTAAAATGTCTGCCATATTCCTTTTGCATATCCTTTTCAACAGATAGTTCCCGCTGCACCTTACTGTACATCTGCTCAATTGCATCATTTCCCGGATCGAGCATGCGGGCAGATTCAAGAACATCAAAAGCATCGTACATCCGGTCTGTGGCATAAAATACATTTCCAAGCAGAAAAAGAACCTGCGTATCAGGTCCTCCCATGCTGCGCGCCATTTGCAGGTCAATCTCAGCTTCATTATATTTTTTGAGAGAAAAGAGCGCGCGGCCTCGCATGACCCGAAACAAATGCTCATTGTCATCAAACCTTTGTGCTTCCAGCATAAGTGCGGATAGTGTTTGATAATCAGGTTTTCGCAACATAGCCATTCCTGCAGACAGGTATGCATTATGAAGATTTTTGCGGATTAACTCATTCTGAGGATTTTTTTTCAGCAACTGTTTAAGAAGCGCGATTGCATCCTGATGCCTTCCCTGCTTAAGCATCAGAACCGCCCTGTTGTTGTCGTTAAGATAATTACTCTGATTTGCCTGTATACTATGGCAATACAGCAACAGGCCGATTAGCAGGAGCGTAAGAATTTTTGTAACGCGATCAATTTTCATGTTTTTCGCCTATATTATTATGTAAATATTTAGTATATTACACCGCAAAGTAATACTGAGTCAATAGCATAGCCTGAAACCGCGATAGGGCAGTGAACAGATAGCATACATATCCATACCCAAACAAAACAGATTTATGATAATTGCTATATATTGGTATTTGATGACATGATATAAAAATTGAAGCAGTTTTTACAAGGCATTGAACAAAAAAGGTTCCCCTTTTATTCAAAAGGGGAACCTTAAATATGAGTCTATAAAATCTTTTTTAGATTTTTACCGGACTAAAAATAAACTTATTTCGTATAAAATTACGCAGGATCATTTTTTGAGAGAGAATTCTTATCCCATCCGCCGCCAAGAACCTTGTAAAGAACTACCTGATTATTGATTACTTCCGTCTGATAGCCTATAATATTAAGTGATGCGTTCAAATAGCCACGCTGGGCGTCAAGCACCGTGAGATAGTCAACCACACCAACATCATATTTCTTATTGGCAAGAAATAAAACCCTTTCAAGCGCTTTTAATTCTTCTTCCTGGGCGCTGAGTTTTTTACCGGCGGTATTAATCTTGACCAAAGCATCATATACTTCCTTAAAAGCTGTTTTTACTGTCATAATATACTGAATAACAGCTTCTTTCTGTTGAGCTTCTGTAATTTTAACATTTGATTTTATTCTGCCGAAATCAATAACTGGCTGCAATAGATTGCCGCCTATACCCCACATTTTTGCTGATGATTGCAAAAGCTTGTTCAGTTCAAAACTCTCCAGCCCCATAGTACCTGTAAGAGATATTGACGGGAAATAGGCAGCTTTTGCTACACCAATCTGAAAATTGGCGGCTTTTAAATATTCTTCTGCCTGCATAATATCCGGCCTGCTTTCAAGCAGTTTTGAAGGAAGCATGGCAGGAACTACAATCGGCTCCGGTAGCTTATGATTTATATTGTGCAGATTGTCGAAAATTTCCTTGGGAGTCCTGCCTAAAAGAAGAGACAAAGTGCTTTTTAATATGGCATCCTGCTCTTTTAAATTTTCAAGCAGGATTCTTACGGAATCATACTGAGCCTTTGCCTGCTGTACAACCATTTCATCCAGCACGCCGTGCTTATATTGTTTTTGCCTGAACTCATAAATTTCTTTGTAACTTGTTAATATGTTTTCAGTGGTCTGCAGTTGCCGGCCAAGTGATACAAGATTAAAATAAACTGTTGCAACATTTGATATAAGGCTAAGTTGCAAAGCATCTTTACCGGCTTTGGTTGAAAGAAGTGCAGACAGAGCCGCTTCCTTACGGTTCTTGATTTTTCCCCAAAGGTCCAGTTCATATGCTACATCAGCCGAAAGAGAAAAATAATTATTAATGTAAGCACCGCCAAAAAATGAAGCCTCAGTGCTTGTTTTTTGTCTTGACGCAGTTCCGTTTGCATTTATTACAGGGTAGCGGTCTGCTTTGGCAAAACCCAGCCTGCTTCTTGCTTCTTCAATCCTTGCGACAGCCAGTTTCAGATCGTCATTATTTTTTAACGCTTCTTCAATAAGCAGGTTTAAATTCTCATCTCCAAAATTTTCCCACCAATTTGTATTAATAGTTGAAGTATTATCTGTAACACTTGCCGGTTCTGATGGAAGGCTGATTTGGGGTTTGCTATATTTTGGTGCAAAAGAACAGCCGTAAATTGCCATCACCGCAACTATTAAACTTATGCAAAGCTTTTTTTTCATCTTTTCACCTTTTCCTCAAATATTTGTTTTGCTCTCATAATCAGATAATAAAACAAAGGTATTGAATATATTCCGAGTGTGGTTGCCACAAACATCCCGGCTACAACAGTTGTTCCGATAATATTCCTGCTGCCGGCGCCGGCTCCTGTACCAAGAGCAAGAGGAAGGGTTCCGGCAATAAACGCAAAAGAAGTCATGACTATCGGACGGAATCTTATCCTTGCTGCCTCTATCGTTGCCTCAAGCAGGGGCATCCCTTGCTTTTTATAGCGTTCCTCGGCAAATTCAACAATTAAAATCGCATTTTTTGCCGCAAGCCCAATCAGGGTTATAATACCTACCTGGAAATATATATCACTCTCAACTCCTCTTAGCAATACACCAAGTATAGCCCCGAATATTGCAAAAGGTATGGAAATGATAATTGCAACAGGAGCCAGCCAGCTTTCATAAAGACCGATAAGTATCAAAAATACAAAAACAACAGCATAAACAGTGGCAACATAGCCTGTCTGAGCCAGACTTTTTTCCTGATAGGAAGTTCCTGCCCAGGCGACTGTATATCCGGTCGGCAAGACTTTAAGGGCTGTATCTTCTATCGCCTTAAGCGCATCACCACTTGAAAAGCCGTGCCTTGGTTCACCGATAATTTTTGCAGCCGGAAACATATTAAATCGTTCAACAACACTTGTATCAACTATCCTTTTTATACTGATAAGGGAGCTAACCGGTACCAGTTGCCCATACTGTGAGCGAACAAAGACCTTATTGTAATCATTCAGCGATTCCCTGTATCGAGATATAATCAAAAGTTGTGTTTAGGGAGATAGGTGGTGTATCCATCGGTTGATTGTTACCGAGGCAATTAACCGACCAAAAAAAAGGAAAGGATACACACACCATGAATAACGATAATGTAATTATAATTAAAAA
>NZ_JBAMMY010000197.1:0-5468 GCF_051233685.1 Desulfobacterium sp. N47 | reverse complement strand
TCCGATAGGGTTTGATTTCCAGTGTAACTCCATTTTAAGACAGATAAATGCCAGGAGAGTATAGCAGGCGTTCTCCCCGGCTACGATCTCCATCGGTTTTGTTCTGCGTTTAAATTCTTTGTTAAGGCGTTCAATAATGTTTGTGGTCCTTAAAGAAATCCATTCTTCTTCGGGACAGATAAAAAACGTTAGACATGCCTCTATAGAGTTTTCCAGACATTTGACAGCCGAATTGATACACCAAACGCCGCTTTCTATAAAAAAATTTCAAGACATTTATATCAAAATAACGGAATCTTATACCATCTTGTAAAATTATTTGAAGATGTGTTGAAAAAAATCCTGCTCAATTGTCAGCAATGCGGAGATTGCGGCATTGAATATCCCGGATTTTTATGCCCGGAATCAAGCTGCCCTAAACACATACGAAACGGAGCTTGCGGAGGAAGCGGACAAGGCAGATGTGAAGTATATCCGGACAGGTTTTGTGTCTGGTATCTTGCATATCAAAGATTTGCTCTTACCGGAAATACTGAAAACATGGCCAAAGTTTGTGCTCCTCCCCGCATGTGGGAATTAAACAAGACTTCTTCCTGGATCAATTTTCATCTTGGAAAAGATCACCATACCAAACTATGCTCCATAGCAGGAGCCTGCAACACCGGACTTTGTTCACACAAAAACAAACCGGACGAGATAAAAGGATCTCAAGGCAGAATTTCCACCACGCCATCGTCAAGATCATAACAGGCTCCGGCAACGGTCAATTCACCTTTTTTTACAAATTTATTTAATATCGGAGCAGAAGATTTCAATTGCTCAACAACAATACCGACATTAGCCCTTACCGCATTGTCCAGCAGATCACCAGGTTGATTCTTTACTTTATCAACTGCCGGTTTAATGGCCTTAACCAGACTGCCGATATGCCCAGGAGCCTCGCCACCTTCTACTGTTGCGCCCACAGCACCGCAACGCTCGTGACCAAGAACCATAATATACTGAACGCCTAAATGATCCACGGCATATTCGATGCTGCCTATAGCCTCATCATTTAAGATATTTCCTGCCAGCCGTATTACGAAAAGATCACCCAATCCCTGATCGAAAAGAATCTCAGGAGGCACTCTTGAATCGGAACAGCAAATGACTACTGCAAAAGGATGCTGCCCTTTTGCGACTTCACCGCGCCGTTTTGCTGTCTGGCCGATATGAGACTGTTTTTCACTCACATAACGTTTGTTGCCATCAAGCAAATTCTGTTGGGCTTCCTTAGCGCTAATAGCCGTACCCTTCTGCATGGCCATGGCCGCAACGCCAAAAAACACCAGAATCATAAAACCGGTCACCGGCAAACTTAATCTTTTCATCTTCTTCTCCTTTTTGTTTTGATTTTGTTATTGAATTTGTCATAAATATGTTTAACAAACTTTATTTCCTGCTGCAATAACCATCTCATCCCTAAACGAATTGCCGACCTTTGGCCAAAAAAGACCGGTGCTTATATAAATATGATAACAATTCGATTCCCGTTGACAGACAGAGCTATTTTTTCTATTCTTATAGGTACATGTTTTATCAATAAAATTTCTTAGGGAGAAAAGTGTTGATATGGATGCACTGAGATCACTTAAACAGATTTCAAAATTTGTTTCATATATACTTGAACGCAAACCTGACGAGTTCGGCCTTGTGCCGGATGAAAACGGATACATAAAAATAAAATCTCTGCTTTTGGCTTTAAATGAAGAGGATGGTTATAAGTTTGTGAGGCGACACCATATTGATGATATTTTGTCTTCAATACCCGACTCCCAGCTTGAAATAAATGATGACCTGATACGCTCAAAATACCGTGACAATCTGCCTAAGCCGACAGTTTCCGAAAATCCTCCAAAACTTCTTTATACCTGTGTGAGGAAAAAAGCCTATAGTTTTGCACTGGAAAAAGGCATATTTCCCGTCGGCAATAAAAAAGTGGTTTTGTCGCCTGCCAAAGAGATGGCAGAAAGAATGGGAAAGCGTTTTAGTCCATTACCTGTTGTTCTTACGGTAAATGTACAAAAAGCTCTTGAGGCCGGAGTAATTTTCCACAATTCAAGTGAATTATATACCGCAGATGCTATTCCTGCTGACTGTTTCACAGGGCCGCCACTTCCAAAACAAAAAGAAGAAACCGGGCGTGTGGAAAAACACAAAGAATTAACCCCAAAGCCTATGCCCGGCAGCTATCTGATTAACCTTGAGATTGCAGAAGAAGAAAAAAAGAGAACAAAACTTCAAAGAAGAAAAAAAGAAATCGACTGGAAAAAAGAAAGAAAGCGCGTCAGGAGAGATAAAACAGGATGGCTTTGAGGCAAACCCTTAAAATAAGTGTTGCAACATTTCGCCTAAACAGGCATAAAAAAATTGACAAGTTATTTTAAAGCTGGTACGAGCATATCCGGTTTTCAAGAAAAACTTCCAGAAGGGCCGTTAGCTCAACTAGGCAGAGCACCTGACTCTTAATCAGTAGGTTGTTGGTTCGATTCCAACACGGCCCACCAATTAAAACAGATAGTTATACAATTTTAATATAAATCAATTTTCTTTTTTTAACTCATTTTGTCCCGCTATTATCCCGTTTTTATATTTCTTGACAACTTTGAAATTATTCTATTAAATTAATACAAAACCACACCAATTCTTATTTTATAAATTATTTATTAGAGCCACTTTCAAAATGTTTCAGTTTGGTCAAGGTCAAGGCGGGTGAAAATTTTAACCGCAGGAATACATGGAGTATTTCGAGGATTAAAATTTTCACCCAACGCAGAGATCGGCTAAAATGGGACGTTTTGAAACTGGCTCATTAGATTAATCATTGAGGAAGTGTTGTTTATGAGTGAAGAAAAAAATAAAAATTCTGATGTTGCATTTTCAGTCAATATTCTGGTCAAAAAGGAAAATGATCTTTTTGTTGCTCATTGTCTCGAATTGGATATTGTTGCAACCGGAAAAACCATAGCTGAAGCACAAAACGAAATAATTTCTTTAATCTCTGCACAGATAGAATATGCTTTCGCCAATAACAACCTTGAACATTTATATCATCCTGCTCCGCCTGAAATATGGAATGAATTTTTCTCCTGTAAAAAACAGACTGAAAGCAAATATAAAATTGAATCCGGACTTTTAAAAGCCGATAAAAAACACAACACACTTCCGCCTTGGCTGATTGCAAAAACTTGTCAATCCGGATCTTCGTGTAATGCCTAAACGCCCTTATACGATAAGGGAACTTCTGAAAAAGCTTAAACCGTATGGTATTGTCACAATGCAGGGAAAACGCGGTAAAGGCTCCGAAGTTATACTTTTAAAGCCAAATAAACCCGGTTCTAAACAAGGCCCGCAAATTCCAATTAAAAATCATGGCCCTTCAACTGAAATACATTATCCCGTTATAATCTCAATCTTGCGTCGTTTCGGTATCGACCCTAAAGATTTTTGGAATGATTAAGAAAAAAATGTGAGGTGATCTTATGAAAATAAAAACAATTATCCATGAAGCGGAAGAAGGCGGTTTTTGGGCCGAAGTTCCTTCTATTCCAGGATGTGCCACCCAGGGAGAAACGTTTGATGAGCTCATGGAAAACATATATGAGGCTGTGGAGGCTTGCTTATCCGTGGATATCGAGGCTTAAGATCGGTTTGTTAAGGCACTTTATGAAGGTTGCCGGAATTGATGAAAATGAGTTGTGATATTAACTTTAAAAAAAATAAAGGCCGCGGAATAAATCCGGCAATGGAAACTGCAGTTTTCGATCATCTTTGGACAATTGAAGAAATTGCCGGACTTACGTCTTAAATATTACAGGAAGCTTTGCGATTTAGCTTTTGGTAAATCTTTAAGATGCTTAAAAAACTCTGACTCTGTAATTTCAGTAGCCCATTCCAACCGGACAAACATATTATATACATTTTCGTTTTTTGTATAACAAATTGCCTTAAAGCCAATTAAAATATTTACATCTCTATAAAAAGCTTTGGTTGGATTTCTTAAATTCTTATATAAGTGATGCACTTTTTTATGTAAACTGTCTAAAATCTGTGGACCATCTAGCAAAACTTTTAGAATTTCAACTTGTCTTTCAGCGATAATCCGCTTTCTGCTTGATTGAAGCCTAATAAATAAGTTGTACATAACGTCTTTGAATAATGCCTTGGATATATTTTTCTTTATCTCTTCAAACAATCGTTGGCATTGGATCGCTACACCCTTTAACCCAAATAGGATGAAAGATGTTAAATCATGATTATTAGCCCTTACATTGGCGAGCAAGGTCAAATATGAATTTTTTTCCTCATAATAATAATTCGACATAGCTATAAAAAGAGAATCTCGGAGGCCAACCCTTTGGAGCGCATAAGAGCTTCTGAAGCCCTTGCTGTTCTTCCGTTGCCGTCAAGGAATGGATGCATGGAAGCAAAGTGATAATGTGCTGCTATAGCTTGAATTAAAGGATCGTGATTACGAAAATCTTTGTTGATGGCTTTGCATAACAGCATAAATGCGTCCCGACATGGTGTCCCTCCTTCGCATCCTCGATGCTTAGGTACACCAAAAATAACATTTTGATCTTTTTGTCTTAAAACACCAGGAGGACAATGATCGTCGTCTGCATCAGTTATAATGATTCTATGGATAGTTGATATTAAATCTTCTGTGATAGGTTTATCATTTTCCAACGCTGCGATCCATTTGTATGCTTTCACCGTTGATGAGGCTTGTCGTTGAGATCGTGTGTGCAATTGCTCTATGGTTTCATTAATAGCCGCATCTAATTCTCCATCGGTGAAATCAGCTCCTTCAATTCGCGATGTTCCAGCTACTTCACGCTTTAATTGAACAACCTGGAGTTGTTCTGCCCATTCTTTCTGATATGGAATTTTGGTAAGGGAAATCATGGCGGCTTTAGCTTGAATAAGGGCGTCAAGGATGGCTTCCTTATTGTAGAGAATCCAATTTTGGGGTAATTGATAGTGGATCATAATAGAGACTGTAACACAGTTCATTTCTAAGTCAAGTATTTTGTATTATCTATAACATTCTAAAATATATAATTAAATATCAATTTTTATTAGTTTTATTATTTATTATAAGCTGTTTCATTTCCAGTCCATTTCTACAATTAATGTGAAAAGTTCGTTCTGCTAAGAAAAATCTGCAGATTTCAAAAGGAGTTTTTCTCACCAGCTTTATTCCACGGCCTGATTAAATTATCTTATGCTGCTTTGCCTAAAAGTTTTTTTATTGCCTCTTTCTCATTTTCCAGGGATTTTACTTTTTTTTCCAGTAGTGTCCGGTTAGGTTTTTGCATATAAAGTTTGTTCTTTGACAATTCGATTATCAGACTGTGTATTTTTTCCACAGGCACGCAATTCATTCTGGATATTGTTTCTAAGCTGACGAATCCTTTTTATTGATA
>NZ_JBAMMY010000196.1:0-1608 GCF_051233685.1 Desulfobacterium sp. N47 | reverse complement strand
GCAAAAGTTGACGTAAGTGCTTGAAATACTTGGTATATAAATTGCAATGCATTTTACATGCCATCTTTTTATGTTTTGTGAAAAAATATCGCAAAATTTTAAAACCATGTTTGAACGGCTTCAAAAACAGTGAAACTTTAACTGTTTAACAAGCCGCCTTTAATCGTTTTGAAATTAGCTCATTAAGAATCATAATTTTTATACATTGGCTATATTTGGCATATATATAGCTATTTTCAGTAGTATTTGGTTTAGAATTTTAGTGTTAAAGAATTAAGTATTTTTGGCTATTAAATAGCATTATTTGTTTTTTTAAATACTTCTGTAAAGAATAGCTCATGAGTTGTTGAGTTCATAAAATTGTGAGCAAAAGATCGGCAAAGCTCTAATGATTTGGTTATTCATTTATAGGCTATCATGTTTGTGAGAGTTTTAAAAGCTTTCGGGGGAAGGCGGATCATGGATATGGGCATCAAATATTCAAGTCTTAATGGTTATAGCGAGCGGTCAGAGATTTTCTGCGACGACGGCTTTTGTTTGTCAGGCATCGTACCACACATATTCTGAGCCTTCAAAGCATGGTTATCCGAAATCTCGGGTACAAACTGTCGAATAATGAGATAAAGAAGCTTCCGGTGGCCAGGTGCGTTTTAGCGGTGCCGCTTTTGCCCATAAAAATGAGGGTATTGGTGTCACATCTTGAATAGTGAATAAACATTTAACTTGCCGTAATTATTATGTATAAACGATATAATAGCCTAATTTATCCACTGTTCTTTGGCCACGCCTTACCAATAAACTTACACCTGCCGAAAAACCTCCTTGCCACCTATTGCTGGCTTTCGAATACAACTTGGTATCATAAGCATGATAGAGACGGACGAAATAATTTTGGATTAATTCAACCTTTGTATTTGATGAAAGTCCCTTCCTCATATTCCTTAAAAGCGATTTCTAATTCTTCCCGGGTATTCATAACTATGGGGCCATACCATGCAACCGGTTCACCAAGCGGCTTGCCGGAGATCAGGAGGAATCTTACTTCATGCTCTTCTGTAAAGACCATTATCTCATCGCCGTCGTCAAATAGAACGATCGTATGATTGCCTACAAAAGGATCGCGCTGAATATCAAAGTAATTTCTTCCTTCCACCTCGTAAGCAAAAGGGTTTTTCTCCTTGCAGAAATATCCCTGACCGCCAATTATATAGGCAAAGACTGTATAGCCCTTTTTCGTCGAATGCCTGAATTCCGAATTTGCAGGAACTGTAACGTCTATATACTCAGGATCAATTACGACACCCCGGACCGGACCTTTAATGCCCGATACTTCACCTGAAATGATTCTGATAATTGTATTATTAGGAAGTTTTACTTCAGGTATCTGATCGTAAGATACATCCCGATACCGCGGATTCATCATCTTTTCCCGTGACGGCAGATTGGCCCAGAGCTGAAATCCGTACATTTTTCCAGTAGTGTCCGGTTAGGTTTTTGCATATAAAGTTTGTTCTTTGACAATTCGATTATCAGACTGTGTATTTTTTCCACAGGCACGCAATTCATTCTGGATATTGTTTCTAAGCTGACGAATCCTTTTTATTGATA
>NZ_JBAMMY010000195.1:0-29979 GCF_051233685.1 Desulfobacterium sp. N47 | reverse complement strand
TTGATAATGACGCCTGACTTTTAACCATATAACTCCTCCATGAAAAACTATCTTGCCGGCCGTTTCATATAGCTTCCATCTTAAAGTTTGAACTTGATGACTATGCCACGACTTGTCCAACGTTTTTAGCACAAATAACCGGCCAACATTATATGCCAATACTCCGATACGAAAAAATACCGCATTAGCCTCAAACTGACCGCACGGCATCCTTTCCATGCCAAAACCGATCTTAAGTTCTTTAATCCGGTTCTCACTGCACTGTCCGCGCTGGCTGTACCATCTCACCACCTGCTCAACATCTTCAGTGCGATTTGTCGCTATTACTGTGTATTTCTCTTTTTCATCTGTTTCATTAAATAACTTTACCTGAATGGGACGACGAATTACTACCAGACGAAATGACTGCTTTGTTTTATTCATACAATGCACCGTCTCAGCAATAAAGCCATTTTGATAAACTCTCCAATCACTGTCCCCAAGGCTTTTGATTTGTCTGACAACCGCCTTATCCAGATCTGCTCCAATAGCAAACTTTATCCCATTACCATGACAATAATTGATTATATCCGCCTGATAGGCTGCACTGTCTGCCCTGAATGCCTTGATATGTTTGCCACTGGGCAATTGCTTCTTACAATACTTTATAAACTCAAGATTTCTTGACGCCGGAGCTTCGTTGCCCTGACGAAATTCATCTCCCAAAACAAAACCGTTTTCCGCTAAATGGCCCACCATAGGCATGTAACCAAGATATCCTTTATAAGTCATCTTAGCTAACTCTTTCTCTGCCTCAATTCCGGTTGCATCAATATCCAGCGTATAGCCTTTGATCCCGTCATACTTGAGACCACGCTTTATTATCTTGCGATTTACCTCAGCAAGGCCTTTAAGTGAACCGTTTATACCACTTCTACGCAACCAGTCCCCCGTAGCATCCGATGATGGCATACGTTTCAATGGCAATACTTCTCGCAAACCATCATCTTTCCGGATTTGCCGCAAATCTTCCAGGCTTCGACCTCCGCCATTTAACATCAATATGAGTGGCAATATATGTTCACTCGCACTGTATCCGGCACCACTACCGGGCGCAGGCAGATTTTTGTCAATAGCTTCCAATAATCTCAACCCAACCGCAAATTCCCCCAATAGCGCCAGCCCTGCATGTGATGTTATCATATCTTTCGTAATTTCTATCTTGAATGGTAACACAGTTTGTTTTATCATATCCATAACCTCGTTGGTTAAATATTTATGCTGTCTTGATAACACATATCTATTTGAATCAACGAGGTTTTTCAATATTTATTTCATAAATTTTCGCGTTAATAGCGGATTTTGGGATATATTATAAAAGTGCTTATTTGTTTTTTGCTGGGAAAAATGTCTTTACTTGTAATTATCTTTATGGTAATTACTACGTTTCCTTACAATGTTTTATTGAAAATTTATTCGTGAAAAGGACTTGCTATGAATAAAAAAGATGTTGAATATTTCAGGAAGTTTTTATCAGAGCGCCTGGAAGAACTTTTGAGTCAGGCCGGCAGTACTGTTTCGGGGATGACTGATCCAAAAGAGAATTTTCCTAACCCCACAGACAGAGCATCTCTTGAAGCAGAACGCAATTTCGAACTTAGGATCAGAAACAGAGAGAGTAAACTTATTTATAAGATCAAAGCGGCCCTGGAACGTATTGAAAACGGCACTTTCGGAATATGTGAATCCTGCGGTGGTGATATTTCCGTAAAACGTCTTAAAGCAAGACCCGTAACTTCTCAATGCATAGATTGCAAATCAAAAGAGGAGGCTTTGGAAAAAGCTCTTGGATTATAGCGATAACAGGGGCATAGATCTCCATATTCATTCAAACGCATCGGATGGGACCCTTTACCCCAATGAAATTTTAGCGTTAGCTAAAAAATTAGGTCTTTCTGCAATTGCTATTACAGATCATGATACGATTGATGGTTCTAAAGAAGCAATAGAAACAGGTATTCCTTCTGATTTCAAATTCTTGACCGGTGTAGAAATAAGCGCCGATCCTCCTCCGTCCTTTCCCTGTTCCGGGAGTTTTCATGTGCTGGGCTATTCGTTTAGAATTGATGATCATATTCTTCATGAGACTCTTCATACTCTTCAACTGGCCAGAAAAAACCGGAATCCTAAAATAATTGAGCTGTTAAACAATCTTGGATTTGATATAACAATCGAAGAAGTTATCAATTTTGCAGGTGAAGGGCAGATTGGAAGGCCTCATATTGCAAGCCTGATGGTTGAAAAAGGATTTGTTGAATCAATAAAAAAAGCTTTCGATAAATACTTAGGCAGAGGAAAACCGGCATATGTTGATAAATATCGGCTTGGATGCAGCAAGGCGATAGAAGTTATTAATGGCGCAGGCGGAATTCCTGTTCTTGCTCATCCGTCTCTTTTTACCATCCGTGAAGAGAAAAAATTTGAGGATTTGATTGCTGAGTTGAAAGTTATGGGCTTAAAAGGCATAGAAGCATATTATTCCGAGCATTCAAAGGACAAGACTTCCTATTATATAGAAATTGCTGAGAAGTACGGTTTGCTGATAACAGGCGGTACAGACTTTCATGGGTCTTTGAAACCTGACATCAATATGGGATCAGGAAGAGGAAATCTTCATGTGCCTTATAACCTGTATGAAAACCTGATAAATTCCATATAGTTTGCCTTGTTCAGGCAAACCGGGGAAGCATTAAATAAACAATAAGGAATCCTGATGGAGAGGACAGAACTTTTAGAATTAAGGGAAAAACTCTCATATAAATTTAAAAATATAAACTTCCTTGTGGAGTCTCTTCGTCACAGTTCATTTGTAAATGAACAGTCAGACACACAAATACGGGATAATGAGCGTCTCGAATTTTTAGGAGATGCCGTTCTTAATCTTGCCATTGGACATATAATCATAAATCGCTTTCCCGAACTGGACGAAGGCGACCTCTCCAGAGTTCGCTCAAATCTTGTTAATGAATTGCAGGTTGCAGAAGTTGCGCGTTCTTTGGATCTTGGTTCTTATATTCAGCTCGGAAAAGGTGAATTTTTAACAAACGGCCGCAACAAGAATTCAATACTGGCCAACACATTTGAAGCAGTGGTAGCTGCAATATATCTTGATGGCGGATATGATAACGCATTCAGAATAATTGAAAAAATTTATTTACCCATTTTAAAATTAAGCGGCAAATCAGCAGCTGCCTACGATTTTAAAAGCAAGGTTCAGGAACTGGTTCAGACCGGTCAGGAAATAAAACCGGCTTATAATGTTGTTGAAGAAAGCGGTCCTGATCATGATAAAATCTTTAAAGTTGAGTTAACGATTAATGATCTGCAGACAGTAGGATATGGAAAAAGCAAAAAGCTTGCGGAGCAGGATGCAGCCAGCAAAGCTTTTGATATTCTTGCAGATAAAAGCAAAACATCGGCTGATGCCCAATAGCAAAAGAGACTTTATAATTCCTGTCTTTGTTCCCCATGCAGGCTGTCCCCATCAATGTATTTTCTGCAACCAAAACACCGTAACCGGAGAAAAAAAAAGCATTCCTTCGCAAAAGGAACTCGATAATATAATCGAAACATTTCTAAGGTATAAAGGCGACAACAGAAACAGGGTTCAAATTGCATTTTACGGCGGCAATTTTTTAGGCATAGATGACGGCAAGATAAAACAACTTCTTGTTGCGGCAACAAAGTATGTGACAGACGGCCTTGTTGACAGCATCCGGTTTTCAACCCGTCCCGATACTATTGATGATCATAAACTTGGCTGTATAGAAAGCTTTCCCGTCAGAACAATTGAACTGGGAGTGCAATCTATGGTTGATTCCGTTTTGTTGCTGTCTAAGCGCGGACACACTAATTCGGATACAATAAATGCAGTTGGTTTGCTGAAAAAAAGAAATTTTGAGACAGGCTTGCAGATGATGATAGGTTTGCCCGGTGACGATGAAAACAAATCTATTGCAACAGCGCATTTAATATCAGCACTTTGCCCTGATTTTGTCAGGATATATCCGACTCTGGTATTGGCAGGAAGTGCTCTTGCAGTACTATATGCCAAAAAAAAATATGAGCCTCTTTCCATAGAACAGGCTGTGTCTGTTACAAAAAAAATATACCTTGTTTTTAAAGAAAATAATATAAAAGTTATCAGGATGGGTTTGCAGGCAACTGATGATCTTAAAGAAGGTTCATCGGTTATTGCAGGACCGTATCATCCGTCTTTCGGACATCTTGTATATTCGGAAATATTTCTTGATAAAATCATCAATATGCTTAAATCGCAGAATCAAAATTATGAAAGTATATTAATAAAAGTCCATCCGAAAAGTATTTCAATTTTAAGAGGCTTAAAAAATAAGAATATTCAAACAATAAAAGATTTGTTTTGTCTAAAATCCATCCGGGTTATACCTGATATATCGCTGTCAGGTGATGAAGCTAAAATTGACGGACTCATAAGATCAATCAAAATAGATTGATTTGCTAAAATCTTATATATTTTCAAAATTTAAATTCAGGATTATTTTTGGAATTGCTGGTGATATTATCCTGATTCAAGGGTTTTAAAAACTAAACGGAATTAATGAGGAATGGAAATGGATATCATAACTTCCCGGGACAGGCAGATTATGCTCCAATGGGCAGCCCTCAATACAATGCCTGCTCTTCTCAATATTGCCGGAGGAGAGGATCTTGCCGGTGAGAAGCTTTCTTTTTTTTGTGATGAATTTAAAAAACTGGTTCCGCAAGTGCAAATCCGCAAAGTGCAGGATGAACCATTCAGATCACCGGCGATTATAATCGGGCGACATAAAAACATTGCCTATCAAGCGCTTCCCCAAGGCAAAGAACTGCTGCCATTTCTTGAGGCATTAACTGCTGCGGCTAATACCACCGGGCTATCCGGCAATGGAATTGATCCGGCATCACAAATCGAACTTCCGGCTGAGCTTTCTGTGTTTATCGCCCAGCAGTGCCCCCACTGTCCCAATGTTGTTGCGCAACTATTGCTGCTTGCCGATAAAAATCCGAACCTTCGTCTGACGATTACAGATGGGGTCCTTTTTGAAAACCAGGCCAGAGTACAGGATATCCGTTCTGTACCCACACTAATTCTGGACAATGAAATTCGTTGGACCGGACAAATTAATATAAACGAGGTGATTCGCCAGTGCACACAGCGTGATCCTTCCCAACTATGTGCATCTTCATTGCGGCAAATCATTGAAGGAGGAGATGCTGCACGAGTTGCGAAAATGATGAGCAGTAATGACCGGATCTTTCCGGCCTTTATAGATCTGTTGGTCCACGAACGCTGGTCGGTCCGCCTGGGTGCCATGGTTACCGTGGAGTATCTTGCAGATGAATCTCCGGATCTGGCCGCCTGCCTGATCGCCATTCTTCGTGAACGCTTCGCCGATCTGGATGAATCTGTTCAGGGTGACATGGTGCAGGTGCTGTCACAACTCAAAAACAAGGAAGTAAAAGAGTTTCTTGAGAAAATAATATCAGGTGATTATGCAGAATCTGTAAGGGAAGCTGCCGCTGAGGAACTTGGAATATGGCCAAATCGTTAACTTTTATACTGTTGAGTCTGTTTCAAAACGTATCAGTTTAGTCAGTGTAAAGGCGGGCTAAAATTATAAAAATAAGAATATATTGAATATGTTGAGGATAGCGCTATGCTTCACTGCATGCAAAATTTGAGCCCAACGCAAAAGATCGGCTGATATGGCGTTTTGTAATTGGCTCTGTTGGAAAACAAAAAAGAGATTACAGTATTAACTGTAATCTCTTTTTATGTTTGGTAGCGGGGGCTGGATTTGAACCAACGACCTTCGGGTTATGAGCCCGACGAGCTACCATGCTGCTCCACCCCGCAATAATTTATACTTGATTTCCTGATGGACCTTTAAAGAAACGTCTGGAATAAAATATCTTTTTTCAGGTGCATCTTTATTAGTTAATCATCAGGAATAAGTCAAGCTGTTTATTGTCGATAAAAAGAAGAAAATTGGCAATGCACCTTATAAAGGCTATAACAGGCAGTATTGCTTAGCTATTTTATCGAATAAAACAGAGATTAAATATTCTATTTTCCAGCTTCATATTTAAATGAAACCTGAACCCTTGCCCTGTATGCTGCTATTTTACCGTCTTCAAGCTTCATATCAAGCTTTGTAATCTCTGCGATTCGTAATTCCCGAAGAGATTTTGAAGCCATATCAACGGCACTTTTTGCTGCCTCTTCCCATGATTTTGTGCTTGTCCCGACAAGTTCTATTATTTTGTATACACTCTCAGCCATTTTACCCTCCTTCTTTTTTAAAATTACGGTTATTGGTTAGTGCTGTTTATTGAAAACAAAAGCTAATAATTTGTTGCAATAGTGTAGCAAAAGCTGAAGATTTAGAGGTTGATCCGGTGTAAAAACAAAATAAACGCGCTAAAACAGGAAATTCCAACACTCCTCATAAATGCAATCAAGGAGGCAATGTAATCAGTTAATAGATTTAGATTGATGGATTTTTTTTGATTTAAAAAGAATTTATAACTAAAAAGGAAATAAGTCAAATTATATTTACAGGAACAAATTAATTTCTATTATGAAAAAATCTTCCTGTATGGCCGGATGGTTAATCACTGCTTACTAAGCTTTTCATCTTTAAAAAAATATTTGATTTTCCTGTCTATAAAGCTTCTTTCCATTGACGATAATTTAAGATTCTGTTAGTTTCGGACAGTAATATTTTTCGCAGAATCAATAACAGAGGTAATGGGCATGGAAGAAGCCCATAAACAGGTTAAGGGCGGATACACTAAAGTTTAGACTGAAAAAGGTATCAATGCATATGTCAGAGGGTAAAAAAATAAAACGAATTTGCGTAATAGACGGTCAGGGCGGCGGAATCGGAAGCGCAATAATAAAACGGCTCAGAGAAGTTGTTGATGAGAATGTTGAAATACTTGCACTGGGCACAAATGCCATAGCAACATCTCAAATGCTGAAAGCCGGAGCAAACCGTGGTGCATCAGGTGAAAATTCTATAATTCATACTGTAAAACAGGTCGATATTGTTATAGGGCCTATAGGAATCATTCTGGCAAATGCCATGATGGGTGAGGTAACACCTGAAATATCGCAATCTGTTTCAGCCTGTGGCGCAAAAAAACTTCTTCTTCCTCTTTCTCAGGAAAATATTGAAATAATTGGAGTTTCTTCTTCGCCGTTTCCCCACCTGATCGAAGAAATGATAGAGAAAAATCTTAAAGAATTTATAAAAAAAACATCTGAATAATATAAATATTAAAAGGAAGGTTATAATGTGTGAAGCCAATGCTTATCTTATCGAAGATAATGATAATAAACTGATAATGGAAGCAGTCGATACTGTTGAACCGGAAGGTGACGGAATAAGGCTGGTCAATATATTCGGAGATCAGAAATTTATAAAAGCCAGCGTGTATTCCCTATCACTTGTAGATCATAAAATATTTTTAAAACCTCGTAATTGCTGATGAAAATTCTTGTAGCAAAGACAGCGGGCTTTTGTATGGGTGTTCGCAGAGCCGTCGAAATGGCTCTTGATCTGCCCAATAAGCACAAAGGCCCTATATTTACTTTCGGACCACTTATTCACAATCCTCAGGTGCTTGATCTTCTTTGCGAAAAAGGTATTTCAATTATCGATGATATTCCCGAAAAGGGGTTTGGAACAGTTCTGATAAGGGCGCACGGAGTACCTCCGGGCATAAAAAAAAGCCTTAAAAATTCAGGCTTCAAAGTAATTGATGCAACTTGTCCCCGTGTTATTAAAGTCCGGACGATAATCGGTAAACATGCAAAAGATGGGTATACTTCCATAATTATCGGAGACAAAGATCACCCGGAAGTCATTGGCCTGCTCGGATATGCCAGAGGCAATGGATATGCAGTAGCAAGCATAGATGAACTCGAATCACTTCCAAAATTTGAGAAGGCGATAGTTGTTGCCCAGACTACACAGAACATTATTTTTTATGAAAAAGTAAAAGAATTGGTTGCAAGCAAATATCCGCATTTTAAACTTTATGATACCATATGCAATTCCACCTCTATGAGGCAGGCTGAAGTAAAAGAGCTTGCAGAGCTGGTAGATGCAATAGTAGTTGTAGGAGGACATAACAGCGGAAATACTCAAAGACTTGCAGAAGCAGCGATACAAGCAGGAAAGCCCGCTTATCGGATTGAAACCGAATCGGAACTTGACTTAAACCTCCTTTCTTCGGCGCGGAGTATCGGTATAACAGCAGGAGCTTCTACCCCGAACTGGTTGATTAAAAGGGTTTACAGGTCTTTAGATGATCTGTCATATAACAAGGCATGCGGCTGGCGTAAACGCTTTTATGCCATAAGATATTCGATTTTTATAGTAAACATTTATGTATCCATTGGAGCCGGATGTCTTTGCTATGCGAACATCAGGCTTCTTGGCGCTGAAAACTATTTTCCATATGTTGTCATGTCCATGCTCTATGTTTTTTCCATGCATGTTATAAACAATCTTACCGGCATGAATGCAGATTATTACAATGATCCGGATAGAGCTGTCTTTTATAATAAATATAAAATATTGCTTGCTGTTTTTGCAATCTCTGCAGGAGCCGCGGGTATTCTTACTGCATATTCCGTAGGCCTTGCTCCATTTTTTATTCTTTCATCTATCAGCTTAATGGGCCTATCCTACAATTTAAGCATAATACCTGAAAAATTAACAAATGGAAAATACAGGAGAATAAGGGATATTCCAGGTTCTAAAAATGCACTTATATCCGCTGCATGGGGAGTTGTAACTTCACTTCTGCCTGCCTTGTCTTTAAAGGTCAGTCCGGCAATTATAATTGTTTTTACATGGTCTGTATGCATGGTTTTTGTAAGAACCGCATTTTTTGATATTCTTGATATGCAGGGTGACCGTATTGTAGGCAGGGAAACGATTCCGATAATCATAGGGGAAGAGCGCACAATTCGTCTTTTAAAGGCTATTCTGATTTCTATGGTTGCCGTCTTACTTGTTTCAAGCGCATTCAATATCATCTCAAAACTTGGGTTTGCTCTTTTTATATGCCCTTTGTCTTTGTTTTTCCTGCTCTTAAAACATGCGCAGGGTTATATGTATTCGGGAACCAAGCTCGAATTTCTGATTGAATCCCATTTTATATTAGCCGGTATAATAGCTCTTTTATGCCCCTTTGCCTGAAAATAGATTGAATTTTTAAAAATTATATATAGAATTCACCCTAAATATAAAGTACCATATATTGTATTCACATTTATTATAATACACTTTCTGTTGCGTTTTTTCTTTACATTGGTTTTGCTTTTTGATAAAGTCCGTCCCGATGAAATATCAACCAATGACTTGTTTCTGTATAAACATTCGTATTAAGGAAGGGTTTTTTTACAGTATCATTAACCATTCAGTATGGAGGCATGTCTTTATATGAAGCTTAAATCGCTTGAGATTAGCGGATTTAAATCTTTTAATGACAAAGCCAATATTGAATTTCCTGCCGGTGTTTGCGCTATTGTCGGTCCCAACGGCTGCGGTAAAAGCAATATAGTTGATGCGCTTAAATGGGTTATGGGGGAGCAAAGCGTTAAGCAGCTGCGTGGAAAATCCATGGAGGACGTTATATTTGCAGGCGCTAACGGGAAGCCGCAGTTAAACATGGCTGAAGTTAGTTTGACACTTGCAAATGATAATGGTTCAGCCCCTGAAGAGCTTAAAGACTTTGCTGAAATAATGCTGACAAGGCGTCTTTACCGCTCAGGTGAAAGCGAATATTATTTAAACAAAAGACCCTGTCGTCTTAAAGACATCCATAATATTTTTTTAGGCAGCGGCCTTGGCCCAAGATCATATGCTGTAATACAGCAGGGAAATATCGGCGCAATTATCGATGCCGGGCCTCATGAAAGAAGATTTTTTATTGAAGAAGCTGCTGGTGTCACCCGCTATAACAGCAGAAAAAATGAAGCGCTGCGAAAGGTTGAAGCCACAAACCAGAACCTTTTGCGTGTAACGGATATCATTTCCGAAATTAACCGGCAGATGGCAGTATTAAAACGTCAGGCAAGAAAAGCTGAAATATTCAAAAATCTGCAGGATCGGATTAAAAAACTTGATACTGATATTACCATTTATTATTTTGATGAATATACAAAACTCATTGATGAAACAGATAAAATAGTCAAAGATTTAAGAGATGCCGATTCGGGCCATATATCCAAACTGCAGCAATTGGATGCAATTGTAGAAGACATAAAATTCAAGTTAACCAAAAAAAATCAGGAAATCTCAGAGCAAAAATCAAGCGTATTTGAAATCCAGCGAAATACGGACAGGCTTGAAAACGATCTGCTGCATCTTCGGAATGATGATAAAAGACTTGCTACCGAGATTTTTGAACTTGAATCCGCCCGTACAACTCTTAATGAAAGAAACGAAAAAATACTTTCAGAAATATCGAATGTTGAAGCTCAAACCGTTTCCATTAAAGAGGAAATAAACAAGACACACACCAAACTGGAAGCAGAACGTAATGCTTCACAAAACAGCAGAAACCGCCTGGCAGAGCACAATCGTGAACTCGATGCCTGTAAAACCAATTTGATGAATCTTGTAGCTCATGAAGCAAGGTATAAAAACATTTATCAAAATGCTTCAACCAATAAAGAGAATCTGAAAAGGCGGCTTAAAAGAGCAGATGAAGAATATGCCCTTGCAACAAAAAAAGTATCTGAAATATCGGATACGGAATCAAAAGCGAAAGAAGAACTCGAATCGTTTAAACGAAATATTGATGATATTGTAAAAGAAGAAGCGGGGATTAAGCAGCTGCTTGAAGAAAAGAGCAAATTGCTCGGCGATCAGATCAGAACCGTTCAAAGCCTTGATATGGAAAAAAACAAGGCAAGATCTGCTTACATAACATTAAAAAAGATGGAGGATAATTTCGAGTGGTATAAGGACGGTGTTAAGGCAATAATGAAACACTGCCGCTCAAATGCCGGACCACAAAGCGCTACGGCAGGTGCTGCAACAGAACTCATGGCCGACATCATAGAGCCTGAACCATCTTTTGAAACTGCTACGGAAGCGGCACTGGGAGAATATCTTCAGTATGTGGTAGTAGAAGACCAGAACACATGCAAGTCTCTGATTGAATTTCTTCAGGAAAACAAAGCGGGCCGAAGCGGGTTTGTTCCTCTTTCTTCCATAAAAAAACCGGAATGCGAGCATTATAAAAAACCCGATTTTTCAAAATTGCTTATAAACCATGTTTCAATTAAATCCGGTTTTGAAAAAACGGTTGAAACTCTTCTCGGGCATGTTGTGGTTGCAGAAGATATTGATGAAGCTCTAAGCATTTTTAACAGCAATGGCGCATTCCAAACTGTAGTAACAAAATCCGGCGAGATAATTTCACACAATGGAACTATAGCAGGAGGAAGCAGCGACAATTTTTCCGGAATACTTGCCAAGAAAAATGAGATTAAAGAACTGGAAAAACAGATATCTGATATTGAACATCAGATCGAAGATGCCCGCATGGCACAAAAATCTCTTGAAGCGGAATTGAAATCTGCGGAAATTACCATGCAGAAACTCAAAGAGCGCGAACACAGGGCCAGACAGGATGAGACCGAAGCCGAAAAATTTCTTTATAAGATATCCGAGGAATTAAAACACGCAAAACGCCATCATGAAATTATTCAGCTTGAACAGGAACAGTTAATGGGTGAGGAAAGCGATATCGATGAAGAAATAGCCAAATATAACGAAGCGCTTTTAAAGGTTGAAAATGAAGTATCCGAAGCCCGTGAAAAAGTAAGCACGATTTCCGGCAAGATAGAAGCTGCTTCAGCTGAACTTACTTCTTATGATCAAAAGGTTGTCGATCTCAAATTAAACCTTACATCATTAACTGCCAAATTCGAAAGTGGCAACACATCATTAAACCGCCTTAAGGAATTTCATAATGACGGGATCAGGCAGATGGAGACCGCAGAGCGAGAGGTAATAGAAAAAACAAACAGGATGCAGACATCAAAACAAAAAATTGCTGAAAACGAGCGGATTCTTTCCGAACTGTACGAAAAGGCCCAAATTATAGGAAAAGCGCTTAGAAACAACGAGGATGATTATAATGCAATTGATGTCAGGCAGAAAGAACATGATGACCTTATTTCAAATGTGAAAAACGAGCGTGAACAGACTCTGGAAAAATTGCGTCTGCTTGAAGTCGAACAATCTCAGAGGCAGATACAGAGGGAAAATATCGCAAAAAGATTTGAGGATCGCTATCAGAGCACTCTATCAGAAGCAAGAACGGGTTGTGACTCTTTGGGAGAAATATCTCATTCAACAATAAAGGATATGGAAGAAGAGCTTGACAGAAGCAGAAGAAAAATAGGGGATTTTACCGATGTTAATCTTGGTGCCATAAAAGAGTATGAAGAGCTTGAGGAACGTTTTAATTTTCTGACCCAACAGCGTGAAGACCTTGTTAAAGCCATAGAAGATCTTCATAAAGTAATCAGAAAAATAAACAGGATTTCTCAGGAGAGGTTTTTGGAAACATTTAATGAAGTTAATAAAAAAATAGGAGAGGTTTTTCCCAGTCTTTTTGAAGGAGGCAGCGCAAGCCTTATTCTAACAGAACCTGATAAACCTTTGGAAACCGGGGTTGAATACATGATACATCCGCCAGGTAAAAAGCTTACCAGAATGAGTCTGATGTCCGGTGGAGAGAAAGCACTTTCGGCCATAGCTTTTATATTTGCAATATTTCTTCTTAAACCGGCTTCATTTTGTATTATGGATGAAATTGACGCTCCCCTTGACGAATCCAATGTTTATAGATTTAATAATCTTCTTAAGATAATTGGCGAAAAATCCCAGATAGTAATGATAACCCACAATAAAAAAAGCATGGAGTTTGCGGACATGCTTTTTGGGATAACCATGGAGCATATGGGTGTTTCCAAGATTGTTTCGGTTAACCTTGAAAGACAGAATGCTGTTTATAATTAAAACTCCTCAGGAGATATGAAATTGGGCTGGTTCAGTAAAATAAAAGAAAAAATTATACCGGAGAAGGCAAGAGAGAAGGAAGCGGAAAGGGAAGAAGAGAAGTTAGCAGAGAAAGAAACAGAAAAGAAAGCAGGGCAACTATCAGAGCAGGTAACAGAGGAGACAACAGAGGAGACAACAGAGAAGAAAACAGCAGTTTTGCCGAAGGCGGAAACTGCCGTTTCACCGGAACCTGAAAGAGGGGGGTATTTTAAACGTCTTAAAGACCGCCTTTCTAAAGCCCGCAATAAAATTTCCGACGGACTTACCAATATATTTTCAGGTAAAAAAGTCATAGATGATGATATGCTTGAAGAGCTTGAAGAGCTTCTCATCACATCTGATATCGGAGTTCAGACGGCAAGCGATCTTATAAAAAGTATTTCAAAAAAAACTTCTTCCATTTCTTCGCCCGATCAGCTGAATGAAATTATTAAACAGGAAATTCTCGCATTATTAAGTGACAAAGTATCAGAGCCAAAAACAATTACAGCTAAACCGCACGTAATTCTGGTAATAGGGGTAAACGGGGTCGGAAAAACTACAACTATTGGAAAACTTGCGGCAAAGTATGCGGCTAAAAACAAAAAGGTGCTTATTGTAGCGGCAGACACCTTTCGTGCAGCGGCTGTTGAACAGCTCACAATCTGGGCACAAAGGGCAGGCTCTGAGATTGTAAAGCAAATGCATAACGCCGATCCTGCTGCAGTAGCATATGATGGTGTTGAAGCTGCTTTGGCAAGAAATATCGATGTTGTTATCATAGACACGGCAGGAAGGCTGCATACAAAAATAAATCTTATGGAAGAGCTGAAAAAAATAAAACGTTCGGTTTCAAAAAGAATGCCGGACGCTCCGCATGAAATACTTCTTGTGCTTGATGCAACAACCGGTCAGAATGCTTTATCCCAGGCCAAACTTTTTAATGATGCAATTGGTGTAACAGGCATAGCACTTACAAAGCTTGATGGTACAGCCAAAGGAGGGATTGTAATAAGTGTTTGCAATTCCTTTAAATTACCTATTCAATATATCGGAATAGGTGAAAATATAGATGACTTGCAGGAATTTGATCCCCAGAATTTTGTTAATGCCCTGTTTTAATAATATAGGCTGTTCAGCCCCCCATTGAGGGAGTTGATGTCAGGGCTTTATGAGTCATATAAACGCTGGCCAAACACAGTTTAAGAACATTCTATATAAAAAACAGTCGCAGCATGTTGTTTTTACTTGACATCAAATATTGGCTGCTGTATTTGCTAGAAGGGCAAGGATTTTCATAATAACCAATCATAAAAAGGGGGGTAACGTACTATGACAAAAGCAGAATTAGTAGACAAGGCAGCAGAAGATGCCGGAATTTCCAAAACAGCGGCAGCAGCTACGCTCAACTCAATCATGGACAGTATTGCAAAAACTCTTAAGAAAAAAGACGGCAAAGTTACTCTAGTTGGTTTTGGCACATTTACAAAAGTCCGCAGGAAAGCCCGAAAAGGCCGCAATCCTCAAACAGGTGAACCAATCAAAATCAAAGCTTGCACGGTTGTTAAGTTCCGGCCCGGTAAAAAGCTCAGAGAATAAACTCCGCTTTGAAGCGGCCTGTTATTGGTAATTGCAAATTATTAAAACAGGCCGCTTTCTTATCAGTAAATTATATCAAACCCTTTAAATTTGTCTTTATAATCTTCTTCGGCTTTATCTACATGACTGACCTTGGAATGAGAAGGGCCCTTCCGGCACCATTTCACTACAGAGTCAACTGCGTCCTGCGCTCCTTCAAAAACAGCCTCAACAGTACCGTCACTGTTGTTTTTTACCCAGCCGGAAACATTGGAACTATCTGCAACCCGCTTTGTTTCCATCCTGAAAAAAACACCCTGAACTTTTCCGGAAATTATGACATGAACCCTTGTCTTATCTTTCATATTTATATCCTACATACAGAGCCGATTACTTTTTTGTAATTGGGTATGGGTAAGTATTCTGATCGCAGAACATTAGTTAAATGGCTTCTATGACGTTCCCGAATATTTAATATAGTTTGTACAGGCGGATACGATAAACGGTTTTGTGAGAGTAAATTTGGGACGGAACAGATTTATAACAATTGCTAAAGTCTTTATATCAGCTTTCAAACATAATCTTAAGTTTGTTCTCATCAATTATTTCAACACCGGCCGCTTTTGCTTTTTCAATTTTTGAACCGGGAGATTTGCCTGCAACAAGGTAATCAGTTTTTTTGCTTACGGACTCACTTATTTTTCCGCCAAATGATTTAATTTTGATTATTGCTTCATTTCTTGTCATGCTTTCAAGAGTGCCGGTCAGAACAAATATTTTTCCATCAAGAGTTGTGCTTTTTCTGTTCTCTCCATACCGAATTATTACGCCGCTATTTAGCATACGTTCTATATTATTAAGATTATCCTCACGTCCAAGAAAGTCAATAATGCTTTGAGCCACAATAGGGCCCACACCTTTTATGTTTTTTAAATCATCATACGTGGCACTGCAAAACTTTTCATATTTTTCATATTTTGATGCCAAAATCTCTGCAATATGCTCTCCCACATGACGAATTCCAAGCGCATATATAAAACGGGCAAAATTTATATTTTTACTTTTTTCAATTGCTTCAAAAAGATTTCCGGCAGATTTTAAACCCATACGCTCCAAACCTTCCATTTTTATTTTATCCAGATAAAAAATATCAGCATAGGAAGATAAATATTTTTTATCAAAAAGCTGATTAATCAGCTTTTCTCCTAAACCATCTATATCAAAAGCTCTTTTAGAAACAAAATGTTCTATCTGTGCCTTTGTTTTTGCTGGGCAGCTATTGTTTACACATCTTATTAAAGACTCTTTTTCGTCACGAATAAGCTGCGAATTACATGAAGGGCAGTTTTGCGGCATACAAAAAATTATTTCGCTTCCGTTTCTTGCACTGTCAATAACCTTTACAATTTCGGGTATAACATCTCCTGCGCGCTGGACAAGTACGGTATCTCCTATTCTAATGTCTTTATTTCTTATTTCATCTTCATTATGCAGCGTTGCCCGGCTTACATTTACTCCCCCTATATTGACAGTTTCAAGGCAGGCAACAGGAGTAACTGCGCCGGTGCGTCCAACCTGCACAAGGATATCCAGTACTTTGGTTGTTTCCTGTATGGCTTTAAATTTATATGCCACAGCCCATCTGGGGCTTCTTGCTTTAGTTCCAAGCTGCTCCTGGTATTGCACTGAATCTACTTTTACTACCATACCATCAATATCGTATGGCAGCCCGCTTCGCATCTGTTCAAGTTCTTTGTAATATTTACAAACAGCGTTAATATTTATTTTAGGCTTTATATACGGATTAATTCTTAACCCAAGTTCTTTTAAAGCATAAAGCCAATCCCAGTGTGACTTGCAGCTTATGCCTTCCACTTCACCAACACCATAAAAATAAATTTCAAGAGGACGTTTCGCGGTTACTTTCGAATCAAGCTGTCTTAAAGATCCAGCCGCAGCATTTCTGGGATTGGCAAACAAAGCCAGACCCTGAGACAACATATCTTCATTAAGACGTTTAAACCCTTCTTTACTTATAATAACTTCTCCTCTTGCTTCAAGACGGGCAGGAATTATATGCTCTTTTTTATTCTGTTGAAGCAACAAAGGGACAGAGCGTATCGTTTTAACATTTGAAGTTATATCTTCGCCGGTTTCACCATCCCCCCTTGTTGAAGCAGATACAAGCCTTCCATCTTTATATACAAGCTCCACGGCAACCCCATCCATTTTTGGTTCTGCCGTATAAAGAATTTGTTCATCCGCCATTAGGCCTTCTTTTACACGCCTGTCAAAATTTAAAATATCAGAATCAGAGAAAGCATTATCAAGACTTAGCATTTTAACAGAATGTCTTATCTGCTCAAATTTTTTAACAGGTTCTGCACCTACTTTCATGGATGGAGAATCAGGAGTTGAAAGCATAGGATATTTTGCTTCAAGTTCAATCAACTCCTGCATCATTTTATCATATTGTGTATCGGAAATTTGAGGATCATCCATAACATAATAATGATAATTATGTTTTTGAAGCTCTGATTTCAGGTTCTCAACTTTTTTAGCAATATCAGGATCTATAATGTCTGACATATTCTTATCAAAACCTCAGAGGTTACATAGCAAATCAAACTGATCACTTGGGAACGGCAAGCTTTGATAGTTCATCTTTTACTTCATCAATTATTTCATAAAACCACATAAGATCTTCTATTGTAAGCCGGCCGGCCTTACGCTGGCTTTCATTTCCATCTTTTTTTATAAATACTCTAGGGCCTATCTGAAGCTTTGCTTCGCCTTCGCCATAACGATTTATAGAAATTACAAGACCGGTTTCCTCGCATCTCCACTGTTTTAACATTTTATCCATATCAGGATCAAAAGGCATATTATCCTCCAATTATTTTATATTGTTTGATCTTCGTAAAAAAACTAAAAAAACCGGACTTCTCAAAGTTTTGAAAAGTCTGCAAATAACGCAAAAAGGTCGGAAATAGCTCTAAGCAGGGCTATCCGGTTATTACGGATATTTTCATCTTCCGCCATTACTAAAACCCCGTCGAAGAAAGCATCAACAGGAGTCCTAAGAGATGCAATATCAAGAAGGGACTGTTCATAGGCTCCTTGTAAAAGATTTTCAGAAACTCTTATTTTAATATCTTTATATGCCGAAAACAAAGCCGACTCGCATTCTTTCTCAAACAGTCCTTCATTTATATTAGTTTCGCAACCGGCATTTTCAGGAGCTGATTTTTTGATAATATTGACTACCCGTTTAAATGTAGTTGCAAGCTGTTCAAAGTCGGAGACAGCTTTAAGTTTTTCAAGTGCAATTGTACGTTTCCAGACATCCGGCACATGGCTTACTGAAATACTTACAATTGCCGAGACCACATTTTTTGCATAGCCCTCTTCGGTAAGCAGATGTGATATCCGGCTTTGCAGAAAACCATAAACATTATCTGCTCTGCCGGTTATTTCTATAGCATCTTTTATTTCAAACAGTGAAAGGCTTTTTTCAATCAGGCTCCTCAATGAAAAAGAAAATCCTTTAGCAAGCATTATCTGAATTATACCGATTCCCTGCCTTCTTAATGCATAAGGGTCCGAAGCTCCGGTTGGTATAAGTCCTGCAGAAAAGCAGCCGCAAATGGAATCAATTTTATCTGCTATCGCAACCATTGAACCAATTGTTGTTTCAGGAAGCTCTCCGCCGGAATAAGCGGGCCTGTAATGTTCTTCAACAGCAATAGAAACATTTTTATCTTCTCCGGCATTTGCAGCATATATTCTTCCCATGATTCCCTGAAGTTTCGGAAATTCTCCAACTACCTGGCTGACCAGATCAGCTTTGCACAATCTTGCCGCCCTTAAAGCCTGCTTTTTAATTTGAGCATCATCTGTTATTTCATCGGCAAGATATTGGGATAATTTTTCTAAACGTTGAGTTTTCTCATACATAGTGCCGAGTTTTGCCTGAAAAAGTACTCCTTTTAATTTTTCCACCCAATCGTCAGGAGAAATATGTATATCGTTTTTATAAAAAAACCTGGCATCTTCAAGGCGGGCTTTTAAAACCCTTTCATGTCCTTTTACAACAACCTGCATATTTTTGGCTTGTGTATTGCTGACGGCAATAAAATTCGGCAGAAGCCTTTTGTTTGCATCAATTATTGCAAAATATTTCTGATGCTCACGCATTGAATTTATAAGAACTTCATCCGGTACTTCAAGATAGGATCTGTCAAAACTCCCGGCAACAGGAACAGGATATTCTACAAGATTGGTTACGACATCGACAAGTTCATCATCTTTTAAAACATTACCATCAAGCTTTGCCGCAATTTGGGCGATATGCTCTTTAATACTGTTTTTTCTTTCATCAATATCTGCAAGTACAAAGGCTTTTTTTAATTTTTCGATGTACTCATCAGGATGTGATATTTTTATTTTACCGGGGCATAAAAAACGATGGCCGAAAGTGTTTCCTGAGCTTTTGATATTACCAAGCTCAAAGGAGATAAGCTGCCTGCCTAAAAGAGCAGCGACAGACTGGATAGGTCTTGCAAATTTTATATCAAGATCTGCCCATTTCATAACTTTCGGGAAAGGAATCTGTAAAATAATCTGAGGAAGTATTCTTTTTAATACGGTTTTGCTTTCTATCCCTGATTCTGTTTTGAGTGCACAAAGATAAGAACCTTTTTCAGTTTGCTTTACATTAATAGATTCCGGACTGATACAGGCTTTTTCCGCAAATTTTTTCCCGGCTATTGTAAGCTGGCCGTTGCCGTCAAATCCAATCTTTTCCGGTGGGCCGATAATTTCAGTAGTCAGAGAATCCTGTTTTGCTGAAACATCGTAAATACAAATGCAAAGCCTTCTTGGTGTCCCGAATGTTTTATAATTTCCGTGCTTTATTCTTTCATCAGTAAGTCTTTGCATAAGAATAGCAGAAAGCGCTTTCAATGCCGGTTCGATATAGCCTGCAGGAATTTCTTCCATTCCAATCTCAAGTAACAGAGTTTCCATTTTTACCTCGGTTTTCAAAAACTATAAATATTACAAGACCCATTAAGAGTCTGCAAAATATTATAACGGTTACCTCTTTTGAAACAGAGGAAACCCCATGGCTTTTCTTTGATTTAAATACTCTTCCGCACACGCTCTTGCAAGGTTTCTGATCCTTGATATATAGCCTGTTCTTTCGGTAACACTGATTGCACCGCGTGCATCAAGAAGGTTAAATGTATGCGAACATTTCAGACAGTATTCATAGGCAGGAAGAACAAGAGATTCTTTAATTATTCTTAAAGATTCCGCTTCGTACTGTGCAAAAAGATTATGCAGAAAACTGATATCGGCTTTTTCGAAATTATAAGTCGACTGTTCCACCTCCTGGTGATGATAAATATCTCCGTAAGCAATAGAATCATTCCATTTAAGATTGTAGACATTATCAACACCTTGCAGATACATTGCAATGCGCTCAAGACCATATGTGATCTCAACTGAAACCGGATGAAGATCAATGCTTCCTGCTATCTGAAAATATGTAAACTGTGTTATTTCCATTCCGTCAAGCCATACTTCCCATCCAAGACCTGAAGCCCCAAGAGTAGGAGATTCCCAGTCGTCTTCAACAAATCTTATATCATGATCGAGAGGGTTTATCCCAAGAGATTTCAGACTCATAAGATACTGCTGTTGTACATCTGCAGGTGATGGCTTAAGTATTACCTGGTACTGGTAGTAATGTTGAAGCCTGTTGGGATTTTCCCCGTATCGTCCGTCAGTCGGGCGTCTTGATGGCTGTACATAAGCAGCATTCCAGGGCTCAGGCCCCAATGCCTTCATTAAAGTAGCAGGATGAAATGTACCGGCACCGACCTCCGTATCATATGATTGTATAAGGACACAGCCCTTGCGTGACCAGTATTTTTGCAATGACAGGATAACATCTTGAAAATTCATATTTAATACCTCATATTAGTTAATCAGCAGACCTTCCGAATCCGGCTCGATATCAAGCAGGCTGGCTCCTTTTCTTTGCGAAAGCACAGATTCCCATTTGGGTTTTAATTTTTCAATATCGGCAACTTCTCCTATAGCCCATATGCACCCACCGCCTCCCGCCCCGGTAAACCTTGCTCCGCAGTTAGTATTTTGGGCAGATTTTGCAAGCTTTCGCCCGATATCATCCAAAACATCCGGGGTCATTTTTTTTCTGATGGCAGTCTCTTTATTCATAAATGAAGCAGCGTCAACAAATTTGTGATTTGATAAGGCATCAACAAATTTATTTGTGCATGTTACTATGTCATCCCATAAATTTCGGTGTTTTCCGGAAACGAATTGGTTGACCCATCTGCTGTTGATGTTTTTTGATTCATGCGGAATACCGCAATATGCAAGAAGCAGATTCTTTTTAAAATCTGCAAAGAAACTCTTTTTGATTATGCTCTTCTTTTTAAAAGGAGCCCCATCAGCTCCGTCATTCCAGTACCAGGCGTTAATTCCGCCGAAAGCTGCTGCAAGCTGATCCTGTAATCCGCAAGGAACACCTGCAACACTTTGTTCGATTGCATGTGCAAGCAGAACAATATGCTGTTTGGACAATGCTTTTTTGCCTGTTTTTTCAAATAACTTTGAAAATGCCGCTATCAGTGCGACAGCGGCGGCAGATGACCCGCCCAAAGCGCTTCTCGGAGGGGATGAAGAATCAATAACAATATGGATTCCGTCTGCTCTGAAAAATGATGCAACAGCAAACATAAGCCCCAGAGAATGGTTGAACGGAGCTTTTTCGATAGGATACACTGCGCTTTTAAAACCACGCGAAGAGACCTTTATCTTTCCTTTATCAAATGGATGCAGATATACTTTGGTTCTTAGATTAACAGCAATATTAAATGTGCATGGATTAAGATACATCAGCGGATAATAAAATGTGCTTATATCTAATGTTCCACCCATATCAATACGGCAGGGAACTGATGCTTCAATAATATCCGATTTCAATATATCAATAATATTACTCATCTTTTCTCCTGATCTGTTTTAAAAATCTAAGGCTTTGCAGCTCTTTTCCAATATGATAAGTTATAAATGATTCCAAAAACCCCAATCCTTCTTTTACCGAAGAAGGAGTAAATCGTATTTTCGCAGCCTTTGACAAATCGCCGCTTTCAACCCAAAGGAGTTGCTTGATTGTTCCTTTGGAAAGAAAAAACCTGTTAACGGATATACAGGCACATTTCTGGCAAATAATTCCTCCCTTTGAAAAGTCAAAGGCAACCCGGTCTTCTTTTATTCTGTCTATTTCTATCCGGCAGTCCGTACATACCGATAAATTAGGACGAACTCCAACTATATCAGCAAATCTCATCTGAAATATAATGCTTAATATTTCTTCCGGAATCCGGCAGATATCAAGTTGATCAAGAACAAAGTATAAAAGGCGGTAAATACCCTCCTGTTCTGATCCGGTTTCCGACCACTCATTTATTAATTCGGCAAAATAACTTGCATATGCAGTTTTTTTTAAGTCTCCTCTTATGCAGGAAAATGAATTAATAAGATCAGCCTCCTGCAATACCAAAAGCTCTCTTCCTTTAGCGGTACTGCATACAAGCCGGAGGACCGAGAATAATTCGAGAATTCCGCCAAAACGCTTTGTGCTCTTTTTCGCAGATTTTGCAATAGCGGATATTTTGCCTTTATTCAATGAGAAGAAAGTTAATATTAAATCATAGTCCCCAAAATCTACACGCCGAAGAATTATTGCAGGCAATGTTAAATTTGGCATCAAATTATAATCCCGGTACGACTTGAAAAAAAATAGATACGCTTACTTAGTTACATTAATGAATCTGTGTAGTTATAAATATAATGGATTAGCAAAAAGTCAGGATTTGAACGACAAAGCGCAACTTAAGCGAAGAGATTATTTATAAAGTCAGGATAATTTATCGCAGCCGGAAAATTATGCTTATTTAATTATCTTAATATAAGATTTCTTCCTAAGTTGTTCCATCCATAATTTAAAATTTTTATCAATTATGTCATTAAACAGAATCCCCTGGATTCCAGCTGCAGCTTCATCAAGCGATTTGCCCGGCTTTACTTCGATATCCTTTATATAGATTATCTGGTACCCTAAATCAGTTTCAAGTATTTTTGTAAATTCTTTTTGTTTCAGATTTTTTATAGCATCCTGTATTTGTGGTGATAATTCATCAGCCTTGAAATATCCCAAATCCGAATTTTCAACACCTGATGATTCTGCACTATCTTTGCTGACTTCTTCAAATGGCTGTCCTTGCTTTAATTTTGCATAAATCTTTTCCATTACCGACATAGCTTCATGTTTATCATCCCCATCAGCTTCTGAGTTTGTTTTTATAATTATATTAAATAGATGATATTTATTCTGCGGCATATAATCGCTTTTATGGCTGTCGTAATATGCTTTCGTATCTTCTTTAGTTATTACGATCTTTGATTTAACTTCAATATCAAGAACTTTTGATCTGAGAATATTTTCTTTAATCGCATCGCGGAAATCATCAAACGTCATGCCGTCTTTGGTTACCATATTTCTTAATTCTTCGTCAGTCAGATACTTAGCCTCTTTGATGCGCTCAATTGAATTATCAATCTCTTTATCGTTTGTGGAAATCCCGTATTTTTTAATTTCCTGATCTGTAAGTTTTCGGTTAATAAGCTGGTCCAGCATATCTTCCCGCATTTTAAAAAGCATTGCATGCTCTTCTTCAAAACCATAGCCGGCTGATTTTATTTTTTCAGTATATGCTCTGGTAGCTACTTCAAGATCGCTAAGTGTAATCACATCATCATTAACAACAGCAACCACTCTGTCCACCACTTCAGCTCCGCATGGTTTGTCGTAAATAAAACCGGCTTGCAGTATCAGCAAAATAAAAATCATAACTATGTTATTCAAGTAAGTCGTAAATTTGCTTTTCATAAGTTTCCAATCACAATCTGGTTTGATGTTGTTGAATTAAGGTGAACTTATTGCAAGTCCTGTATATTTATTATTAGAAATATTCAGCTGTTAACACGTTGAACAATTTCTTTCAAGATGTTTTTCACTTCGCCTATTTGCCTGATAAAACTATGTTTCATCAAATTTACCTTGAGTACATGATCAGGTGTAAATTCAAACCGGCCTTTATTTGAAACAACCATATTAATGAGTTCCGAAGGATTTTTGATAGATGAATCTTGTGAAAAATACAGAAAAAGCTGGCGATCCTTTAAATTAAGGCGTTGAATACCTGATTTCTGGGCTAATATTCTGAACATTATTTTGACCAAAAGATTGGATGCTTCCTTTGGCAATGGCCCGAATCTATCCTCCAGTTCGGCTTTAAAATCTGAGACCTCGTAAAGTTCCGTCATTCTTGAAAGGCGGCGGTAAGCTGTAAGTCTCTGATCAATATCCGATACATATAATTCGGAAAGATACGCCGACATGGAAATGTTTATTTCAGGCTCTATGATTTTATTTACAGGTTCACCTTTAAGTTCGCAAACCGCTTCTTCCATAAGTTTTAAAAACATCTCATATCCAATGGCTGCAATATGCCCTGACTGGGAAGCGCCCAGAATTGTGCCTCCTCCCCTTATTCTCAAATCACTCATTGCGATCTGAAATCCTGAACCAAGATCACTGTGCTCCATCAATACTTTCAGCCGTTTTTGGGCATCTTTCCCCAGAATACTGTCTTTGGGAATAAAAAGATAAGCATAAGCCTGTTCATCAGAACGCCCAACGCGGCCACGTAACTGGTAGATCTGTGCCAGACCGAATCTGTCAGCCCTGTTTATAATTATTGTATTCGCCGAAGGGATATCAAGGCCGGATTCAATAATTGTGGTGCAAACCAGCATATCAATGTCTTTATTTACGAATTTAAGCATAACGCTCTCAAGCTCATTTTCGCTCAGTCTGCCATGTCCGATACCAATCTTTATTTCAGGAATAAGTTCATGTAGTTTGTTTGCAATTTTATCTATTGTAAAAATATTGTTATGTACAAAATATATCTGGCCTTTCCTGGCAAGCTCTTTTCGTACCGCTTCAGCAATCAGAGCTTCATCAAATTCCGAAACGTAAGTTATTATTGACTGACGGTGTTCAGGCGGGGTGGAGATAACACTGATATCACGTATTCCGGTAAGCGACATATGCAATGTTCTTGGAATCGGTGTTGCCGTCAGTGCAAGAACATCTACATTATTTCTTAATTTCTTCAGCTTTTCCTTGTGTTTGACTCCAAAGCGGTGCTCTTCATCAAGTACTATAAGTCCAAGATCTTTAAAGATGACATCTTTTTGTAAAAGCCTGTGGGTGCCTATAACAATATCAGCTTTTCCGGATGAAATATCGGATATTATTCTTTTTTGTTCCTTAATACTTCTGAATCTGCTGAGACATTCAATGTTTACCGGGTATTTTTCGAATCGCGCTTTAAAAGTTGAAAAATGCTGTTCAGCAAGAACTGTTGTGGGAACCAGAACCGCTACCTGCTTAGCGCAATTAATTGCAAGAAATGAGGCTCTCAGAGCCACTTCGGTTTTACCATATCCTACATCACCGCAAACCAGCCTGTCCATGGGGGTGTTATTTTCCATGTCGCTCATAACATCATCAATTGCACTAAGCTGGTCAGGTGTTTCTTCATATGAGAATTCAGCCTCAAAATCCTTAAAATAGCTATCCGGCTTTTTATGAGCAAAACCTTCGTTTACTTTTCTTGTTGCATATAATTTAAGAAGTTCACCGGCAATTTTTTCAGCGGACTTTTTTGCACGTTCCTTAACCCGATCCCATGCTTTCCCGCCCATCTTGTCAAGAACAGGAACAATTTCATCAACACCCATGTATTTAAAAACCATGTTCATTTTATCAACCGGAAGATACAATCTGTCATCATCTTTATACAGAATAAGCAGAAAATCATTGGTGGAACCGTCGACTGTAAGTTTGGCAATCCCTTCGTATTGTCCTATGCCGTGATCGTTATGAACTACAAGGTCCCCTTTTTTTAAATCTTCAAAAGCAATAATCATTGAAGCCGGTCTTCTTGCCGATTGCTTTTGCACATGATGTTTTGCGCCGAAAATTTCATCTTCGGTAATTATTGCCATCGATTCTTCAAGATAAACAAAACCGGAAGAAATACGTCCAAGACAAATATATGTTTCTCCTTTTATACCCAAGCTCATGGTATAATTTTCTTTTATCCGGGGTGTAATCCCGTATGGCAATAAGAGCGACTTTATCCTTTCGGCCTGGGACATGGTGCTGCATACAATCAGAGTAACACACCGTAAATTTATTTTATCATCAATCCATTGTGCAAGGGGTAACAGGTAGTTTTCTTTTTTAATCCGGTTTTTCAGATCCTGAATTACAAGGTCATTGCTTTTTATAAAATCACTGCATTTAATTGAGCAGCGCTTGTGCTCATCGATACTAAAAAAGCCGATTGATCTGAAGCTATAGTATGTTTTTTCATTGATTATTTTGAATATTTCGTTCCATGACAGGTATATTTTTTCAGGATTTATACTCAGTCTTTGTTCATCACGGGCTAAAGAATAATCTTTTTGTTCCTTGTCAAACAGCTTTTCAGTTGTTTCTTTGAGTTGTTCGGGTTCATCCATAATAATAATGGAATTTTTGGGAATATAATCAAAAAAAGAATCAGGTTTAGAATAAACCAGACAGTTTAAACCTTCAATTTCAGGCAGAACCCCTTCATTTTTTATTTTATCGATTATTGTTCTTACTTTTGTAACAGGTATGTTAAGGCCGGATGCGAGTTCTCTTATGTGGCTAACAATATAATTTAAATCATTGGCTTTTATAATTGCTTCTTTTGCAGGAAGGATAATTGCTTCATGGACAGGTTTTAAACTTCTCTGGCTTGCTGCTGAAAAAAATCTTATTGATTCTATAAAATCATCTGAAAGATCAATCCTTAAAGGGTCGGGATAAAGAGGTGTGAAAATATCAATAATACCGCCTCTGATACAATAATCTCCCGGTTCCTCAACAATAGCGGTTCTGCAATAGCCTCCCGCAACCAGTTTTGCGATAAATCTATCCCTTTCTATCTCTTCACCCTCAGCTATGAGTTCGGAAAAATTTAACAATTCATTTTTGGGAATTAACCTTCCGGCCAATGCGCCCGGAGTTGTAACTATGATTGGAGGAATTTGACTTTCTATGGCTTTGTAAAGAGTTCTGATACGATCTGACGCTATTTCATTATGATAAGAAACGGATTTGGAAGAAACATTGTATTGGGGAAAAATCATTACAGGAATATTTTGACCGTTAAAAAAATAATTAAGGTCATTAACAAAATCTGCTGACTCTTTTACCGAAGGTACAATAACCAACGTCGGTAATTTATGTTTTATATACAGCCTGAATGCGATATAAGCTTTTTTTGAACCGGACAGCCCTTCGAAATCTATTCCTTGTTCTTTTTCTGAAAAGGACTTAAGAAGATAATCGAAAGAATTATTTTTCTCTTGATTTTGACACATAAACAAAGTACCTAATTTTCGAAATAAAATTCAGCCGACGTAGCTCACCCGGTAGAGCAGCTGATTCGTAATCAGCAGGTAGGCGGTTCGACTCCGCCCGTCGGCTCCAATATAATCAAATAGTTATATTACTGCAAACATCTTAATTTTTCTTTCCATTTTATCCCGCTATAATCCCGCCTTTTTTAATAACGAAGATTTTATAAATCTTATACACATATATTATTACACAAAAAAGATTTTTCTGTGATGTTTTTAGATTATCTTGAAAAAATCCGGAATGAGTAAAGATTATGGCTAAATTTTCAATCGTCGGGTGTCTTCCAGCGTTCCACACGATACAGGGGTGCAGCCTTCGATTTTAATATCCTGAACCACAAAATCCTGATATTCTTTGAAACGGCTTTTTTCGGAAATACTTTCAGGAGGAATCTTGATCGTATCATGAATCGTTATCTGCTGTGTTTTACAGCGTTATTGAGAAGTTACGAATTAAGTTTATAAGTATCTTGGATCATGGATTAAAAATAAGAATATCCGGGCATGACAAAATGTTTGCAATTACATCAGTATTGTATTATTTTTATAAAAAATTATTTATTACGATGCTTAACGTCAATTAAAGGCAGTGAGTTATTCTTCAGGTATATTATGTTCTTTTCTAATATTGGAATCATATATTAATTAAAATATAAAGGCATTCTCATGAAAAAAGACAGCCTCATATCCTTTCGTGCCAGCAAGGATTTACATGAATCCCTGGCCCGAGTTGCAAAAGAAGACCAGCGGTCTTTATCATCAACAATAGAAATGGCTCTGACTAATTTTTTAAAAGAGAGAAAAGCATTTCAGAGTGTTGATAAAGAAAAACGACAATACCCGAGAAAGGCCTTTTCTGTTCCTGCTGTGATTAATCAACAGAAAGATGGACAAATGGGAGTAGTCTCTATCTCAGAGATTTCTCTTGGAGGCGTAAAAGTTTTAATACCCAAGGATTTCAAGGATCAGATTCTGATTGATTCGCAAGGTTCAAGATTTGAGCTTGTTTTTAATTTGCCTGTTGAAAACAAACCCATAAGGTTGTTTTGTGAGTCAAGCAGAGTTGTCGATGCCGAAGATAGCCTTCATGTCGGAGCTTTCATTGTTGATGCTGATTTTAAGAGCTATAAAACACTGCAAACCTACCTGATGTAATACTTTATCTTATCTGTTTATATCATAAAGATTCCCTTGGGATTTTATCGTTTATCTATCAGTATGAATTTAAACGTTGAATGATAACTATTTAATACGTCGGAATTCTTTACAAAAAGAAAATACTTTGTAACATCTTGTAAAATATTCGTTTTCTATTAATAACACTAAAATAATACCACCGGAAGCATCAAAAACGTCGGGATTCTTTACAATAAGCGTATTCATTGTAATACATTGTAAGATAAACATTTTCTATCAAAACCCACCAAAACAATACCATTATATGCATTAAAAACGTCGGGATTCTTTACAATTTAATCAATGCAAAAAAAGCATCTGTTCCTTACTTGATATAAGGCGTTAATTCTCTGAGATATTTATTAACTAAAACGGTAGGTTATACAGATTATTAAACTAACCGACAAATGTAATACATTGTGGCACGCCAATTGCTAATCCTTAAATGCTAAAGAAATCAAACTTTCAGGGAGGCGGAATAGATAAATGAAAAAATTGGTGATGATCATCTCTTTAATGTCTTTAATGATGGCTTTTTTCATAATGGTTGTTCCTGCAGCTATGGCGGATACGATCAGTCCAAATGATTATGTTAAACTCGTTGCTTATAACAGCCTGGAAGGTGCAGGCATAATGACATATGCCGTATCACACGATAAGGGCACAACTACAGCATTTGAATATGATACTTTTTGTATTCAGGAAAACTGTCAGGGCCGACTTAAAAACGTAATTAAATCCCCATGTTGAAATTGTAATTTTCTTCTGTTTCTTTTTCTTCCAAAATAATAAATTTTTAGAACCCTTTTCTTCATTTTTCTTCCGGTTTTTTCTTCCGGTTTTTTCTTCAATTTTTATCTTCACAAAACATACCCATTCATAAATAGTTGAACCTTCTTGGGAGGTGCTATCTGGATGGGAATTAAAAAAAAGATAAGGTGCCGTAACTGCAAGAGGTTATTTGCGCCCGATTACAGGAATCGCAACCGTCAAAAGTATTGTAAAAACCCTGAGTGCCGCAAACAGGCCAAGGCGGACAGGATCAAACTGCCTGCATATTTTACAGCATACGGAATGCGGCTTTCCGGCTTCAAAAGAGATCCGGTCCCCGAAAATCTGCGCGCACTGACAGCTACTCTTATTAAAAATGTAGCGCGGTTCGCCGACCCATTGACAATTTTGAACGGGTACGCGTCAAAATCAGTTAATCGTCTTATATCGCCACCACTTGATAACAGTCAGATTAAATTCCGTGCACTGCAAGACCTTCTGGATTTATTTATCGCGAATGACCTTTTTAATAAAGATGCCAGAAACAGATTACTTTTTATAGTGGACCCCATGTCAAGACTGATTTTCATAAAAATTAAGCTACCAAAGGTCTCTGATATTTTCTCCGGGTTTAAGTTCTTTTTTCTTACAAAGTCCTTTTCAAAAGGTCCGCTATTGCCGGATAAATGAAAAA